>JAKFCR010000199.1:0-15122 GCA_036676545.1 Aeromicrobium sp.
TACATGAACGAGTACCGTGTCGCACGCGCCTGGCGAGATGCCCGGGTCAGCAAGATCTGGGCTGGTTCGAACGAGATCATGAAAGAGCTCATAGGCCGAGACCTCGGATTCTGAGTCCACAACGCTGGGTTTACTACGGAAGGCACCACTGATGACCGAAGCAGTAATCGTCTCAACCGCTCGCTCGCCGATTGGCCGCGCGTTCAAGGGCTCGCTGAAGGACATGCGCCCCGATGACCTCACGGTCCAGATGGTGCAGGCAGCGCTCGCCAAGGTGCCGGGACTCGATCCCAAGGACATCGTCGACCTCCACCTGGGTGTCGGTCAGCCCGCCGGTGAGAGCGGCTACAACCTCGGTCGCATCGTCGCCGTGCAGTCCGGTTTCGACCACGTCCCCGGCGTGACAGTCAACCGTTACTGCTCGTCGAGCCTGCAGACCACTCGTATGGCGTTCCACGCGATCAAGGCCGGCGAGGGTGACGTGTTCATCTCGGCCGGTGTTGAGACCGTGAGCCGTTTCGGCAAGGGCAGCTCGGATGGCATGCCTGACACCAAGAACCCGATCTACGACGACGCGATCGCCCGTACCGCCAAGCGTGAACAGGGCGGCGCCGACTCGTGGACCGATCCCCGTGCAGATGGCGACGTCCCCGACGTCTACATCTCGATGGGTCAGACGGCAGAGAACGTCCAGCAGAAGCTCGGCATGAGCCGTGAAGAGCAGGACGAGTTCGGCGTACGCAGCCAGAACCTCGCCGAGAAGGCGATCAACGACGGCTTCTGGGCCAAGGACATCACGCCCGTCACGCTGCCCGACGGCTCGGTCGTCAGCCTGGACGACGGACCGCGTGCCGGCGTGACCCTCGAGGCTGTGTCGCAGCTCAAGCCGGTGTTCCGTCCTGATGGCACGATCACGGCCGGCAACTGCTGCCCGCTCAACGATGGCGCGGCTGCCGTCGTCATCATGAGCGACACCAAGGCCAAGGAGCTCGGTCTCACGCCGCTCGCCCGCATCGTGTCGACCGCGGTCACGGGCCTCTCGCCCGAGATCATGGGCCTCGGCCCGGTCGAGGCAATCCCGGCTGCGCTGCGCAACGCAGGCATGGGCCTGGACGACATCGACCTCTACGAGATCAACGAGGCGTTCGCAGTCCAGTCGTGGGGTTCGGCCAAGGTGCTCGGCATCCCGATGGACAAGCTCAACATCAACGGCGGTGCCATCGCGATCGGTCACCCGTTCGGTATGACCGGTGCTCGCATCACCAGCACGCTGATCAACTCGCTGCAGCACCACGACAAGCAGTTCGGTGTCGAGTCGATGTGCGTCGGCGGTGGCCAGGGCATGGCCATGGTCATCGAGCGCCTTTCCTGATGTCAGGCCGCTTCGACGGCAAGGTCGCGATTGTCACCGGCGCAAGCCGGGGCATCGGCCTTGCCATCGCGGAACGCCTGGTCGCTGACGGTGCGCGCGTATGCATCACAGCCCGCAAGGCGGACGCGCTGGCCGAAGCGGTCGAGTCGCTGGGCGGGCACGAGAACGCGATCTTCTCCGCTGGTGCGGCCGATGATGAGGCCCACCAGACGGAGGCGGTGGCGGCGACTCTCGACGCGTTTGGGCGGATCGACTTCCTGGTCAACAACACCGGCATCAACCCGACATACGGGCGGATGATCGACGTCGACCTCGGCGCTGCTGAGAAGACGTTCCGGGTCAACGTGATCTCGTCGATTGCGTGGGCGCAGAAGGTCTATCACGCCTGGATGGGCGAGAACGGGGGAGCGATCGTCAACGTCGCCTCCGTCGCGGGTCTCAAGCCCGCGCCCGGGATTGGCGTCTACGGTGCCTCGAAGTCCGGTGTCATCCACGTGACCGAGGAGCTCGCGGTCGAGCTCGGTCCGGACATCCGGGTGAACGCCGTCGCGCCTGCCGTGGTCAAGACCAAGTTCGCCGCCGCTCTCTATGAGGGCAAGGAGGACGAAGTGTCCGCGGCCTACCCGCTCAAGCGCCTCGGTGTGCCTGGTGACGTGGGGTCGGTTGTCGCGTTCCTGCTGTCCGAGGACGCGGCATGGGTGACAGGCCAGACCCTCACGATCGATGGCGGACTGCTGCTCACCGGCGGCGTCTGACTCAGCTGTTCGGGGAAGTCACGGCCCGCCAGCATGCTTCGATCAACAGCTCCACCACAGACTCGTCGAGTCTGCGCTGTGTCGCGGTGAGGCGGATGACCGGACCCACTGCCAAATCGAAGAGGACCTCAGGCGGCAGATCGACCATCTGCGCGAGGAGACCAGTCACTACCGGCGATGACATCAGCGGATCGTCGGGTGCTGACATCGCTTGTTCGTGTGCGGTGTCCGCGTACGGCGAGCAGTCGGCCTGCACCAAGAACCGCGCGCGATTAGGGTCGGCCTCGAGGTGGTGCTGGACGCCGGTCCAGAGCTGGCCGAACTGCTCCCGCGAGGTGGCATCGGGGTCGACACCAGCCAACGCCGCCTCGCCCAAGGCTTGCTTTACCTCCAGGTAGGTGGCCAGGACCAGATCGTCCTTCGAGGCGTAGTGGACGTACGCCGTACCCGTTGCGACCCCGGCCTCCTTGGCAATCGCAGCCATGGACGTGCCGTGGAACCCGTCGCGGGCGACGAGCCGGATCAAGGCGTGACGAACCGCCTCAGCTCGATTGACCGCGACGGCCGTCGTCATTTCGAGCGCACGGCCTCTGCCACGTCGAGCTTCACGCCGGTCTCGCGCTCGGACACGTCCCAGAGCTCCTGAATGCGCTTGTCGAGGCCGATATGGCGAAGGACCGGTCGGTTGACCGCGGGGCCATTGGATGCGAACAGCGGACCATACATCTGACCGCCCTTGGCTTTCGGGTCGGTTGCAGCACGCAGCTGTGGACGGGCACCAACGTGGGGCTTCATACCGGTGCGCGCGGCCAGGAACTCGGAGGCGCTGCCCAGCCACCCGGCACCGCCCTCTGCCGACGTGGTGGTCTGGAGGTCGGTTCGGGACAGACCTGGATGTGCGAGCAAGCTCTCTGCGGAGGCACCGGCCTCGACGAACTTCTTCTGCAGTCCGAGGCCGAAGTGGTAGTTGGCCAGCTTGGCCTGACCGTAGGAGCGCCACGCGCCGTAGTTGCCCTTCATGTGCGGGTTCTCTGGGTCGAGGGGTCGCCCCTGAAAGCGCGCGATGCTGGTCACGGTGACGACCCGTGCTCCCTCGGTCGAGACGATGGCCGGCAGGAGGTGGGCGGTGAACGCGAAGTGGCCCAAATGGTCCACGCCCATCTGCATCTCAAATCCGTCGACCGTGGTGCGCTCAGGCATTGCCATCACGCCGGCATTGTTGATCAGCAGGTCGATCGAGTCATGATTGGACAGGATCTGCGCGGCGGCCGCGGAAGTGGAGGCGAGGTCGCCGAGGTCGAGCGGCACCAACTCCAGTGACGCGTCGGGGTGGGATGCGCGGATGCGGTCGACGGCATCCTCGGCCTTCTCCTGGTTGCGGACAGCCATGACGACATGTGCGCCGGCACCGGCGAGGGCTTCTGTGGTCTCGAGGCCGAGACCGCCGTTGGCGCCTGTGACGACGGCTGTGCGGCCGGATTGATCAGGGATGTCGTTCTGGGTCCAACTCATCGGAGCTCCTATGACTGAATGTTCATTCATTCTGACCGGTGATCGAGAATCGGTCAACTGGGGGCGTGATCCACATCTCTTGAAAAACATGAGGAAAACCTCGCATTAAAGTTGAGGTTTCCCTCATGTTTTGCGAGACTGGAGTCACCGCCCGTCGATCCCGAGACGGCAGTACCCGAGGGAACTCACGTGACGACCATCGACACACCGCTTGCCCCGATCCGCACTTCTGAGCGCCGCGGCGCTCTCGTCGACCGCATCGTCGACGGCGCCCCTTACGCAGTGGGCTTTGGCGGACAGGGCGCTTCGTGGCTGGAGCCGTTGGCCGATCTCGTACGTGACTTCGCGCTTGAGGCTGACCTCGAGTCCCTGGTGAGCCAGGCCGAGGCAAAGCTCGTTCCGGTCGCTGGTGAGCTCGCTCGCGCCGGCATCACTTTCACGCCGCTGGCGTGGGTTGACGTCCTCGCCGTGGGGGAGTCGGCCGAAGATGACGACGCTCCCGAGCTGCCTGACGTCGACATGCTGGGTACGCCGGGTGTCTCGTTGCCCGGAATCCTCCTGACGCAGCTCGCCGGGATCCGCGCGCTGCATCGTCAGGGCATCGATACACAAGTCGTCAAGCCGTCCGCGGTGATCGGACACTCGCAGGGTCACATCGCAGCGCAGTCGCTCGCCGGCGTCGATGACGTCGAGCTGCTCGCGATCGCTCGCCTCATCGGCGCAGCGGGACAGCTCGTTGGCCGTCGTCGCGGATTGCTCGGCAACTCCATGCTCAGCATCTCGAACGTACGCCCGGAGCGCATCGACGAGATCCTCGCTGAGCTGCCGGTTTCACTGCGCGTCGTCTCGCGCATGCGCAACGGTCGGCGCAGCGTCGTCATCAGTGGTCCGGCGAGCAGCCTCCCCATCGTTGAGGCTCATCTCGAGCAGGTTGCCGCCGCCGAGAAGGCCGAACGCGATCGCAAGACAACGGGCGGCACGCCGTTCGCTCCCGTCATCGAGCCGCTCACGTCACAGCTGGCGTTCCACCACCCCGACCTCGCCGAAGCAGCCGATCTCGTCGCCGCTTGGGCAACAACCTGTGGCATTGATGCCGAACGCGCTCGCGATCTCGCGAAGCGCTCGCTCGTCGACCCAGTCGACTGGGTCGAGTCCCTCGAGACGGCCATGAACTCCGGCGCCACCTGGATCCTCGACCTGGGTCCCGGCGACATCGCCGCGCGCCTCTCGGCCCGCGAGCTGCGTACGCGCGGCGTCGGCATCATCGCCACGACGACTCGTCGTGGTCACCGCGAGCTGGTCGCTGCAGGCGCAGCTCCGCGACTCGCAACGCCGTGGTCGGCCTATGCGCCGAGCGTCGTCACGCTGCCTGACGGCAGCATCCACGCCGAGACACGCTTCACGCGGCTGACCGGCAAGTCGCCGATCCTGCTCGCCGGAATGACCCCGACGACCGTTGACGCCAAGATCGTTGCTGCTGCCGCAAACGCTGGCTTCTGGGCTGAGCTCGCCGGCGGCGGACAGGTCACCGAGCCGATCTTCGCCGATCGTGTCGCCGAGCTGAATGAGCTGCTGACGCCTGGCAGCACCTACCAGTTCAACTCGCTGTTCCTCGATCCGTACCTTTGGAAGCTGCAGCTCGGTCAGAAGCGTCTCGTCCAGCGAGCTCGCGCTGCCGGCGCACCCATCGACGCCGTCATCGTCACGGCAGGCATCCCTGAGCTTGACGATGCTGTCGCACTCGTGTCCGAGCTCAACGACGCCGACATCACGCATGTCGTCTTCAAGCCCGGAACCGTCAAGCAGATCCGTCAGGTCCTCGCCATCGCCAAGGAAGTCGCGCCGACACCGATCATCGTGCAGATCGAGGGCGGCAAGGCCGGCGGTCACCACTCGTGGGAAGACCTCGACGACCTCCTCCTCGCCACTTACGGAGAGCTGCGCGCGCTCGACAATGTGGTCGTCTGCGTCGGCGGCGGCATCGGTACGCCCGAGGTTGCTGCGGCCTACCTGTCCGGTGAGTGGGCTCGTCGCCATGACTTCCCGTTGATGCCGCTCGACGGCATCCTCGTCGGTACCGCTGCCATGGCAACGCTCGAGGCGACGACGGCACCCGACGTGAAGCAGCTGCTTGTTGACACCCGCGGCACTGGTGCCTGGATCGGCGCCGGCACGGCCAAGGGCGGAATGGCGTCCAGCCTCAGCCAGCTCGGTGCTGACATCCACGAGATCGACAACACCGCATCGCGTACGGGCCACCTCCTCGACGAGGTCGCCGGTGACGCCGAAGCCGTTGCCGAGCGTCGTGACGAGATCATCGAGGCGCTCAACCGCACTGCCAAGCCCTACTTCGGCGATGTCGCGACCATGACGTACGCCCAGTGGCTCAGCCGGTTCCTCGAGCTGAGCGGCACCCCGACGTGGCTCGACATCACGATGCAGGAGCGGTTCACCGCGATGCTGCAGCGTGCCGAGGCTCGCCTTCACACCGCCGATCGCGGCACGATCCCGACGTTGTTCGCCGACGAAGCCAGCGTCGCGTTCGGCGCGACCGCTCTTGACGTACTGCTTCGTGCCTACCCGGCCGCAGCCGACGTGACCCTGCACCCGGGCGACGTGCTGTTCTTCGTCGACCAGTGCAAGACACCGGGCAAGCCGGTCAACTTCGTACCGGTTCTTGACCAGGACGTCCGCCGCTGGTGGCGCTCCGACTCGCTGTGGCAGGCACATGATGCCCGCTACGGCGCCGACCAGGTCTGCGTCATCCCCGGGCCTGTCTCGGTCGGCGGCATCGACCGCGTCGACGAGCCCGTGGCCGAGCTCCTGCGTCGATTCGAGGACGCCACGATCGATGGCCTGCTGGCCTCGGGTCGTGCACCGCAGCGCGTTGCTGGACGTCGTCGAGTCGATGGCGCGGGTGACGTGCTGTCGCTCGTGCTCGCCGCCCCCGACCTGGTGTGGGCCGGACGCATGGTTCGCAACCCCGTCCACCGTCTGGGCGCGGACTGGGTCATCGTCGACCCCGAGCGTGCTGAGCACCCCGAAACCGGTGCGACGATCATCGCGATCGATGCCCGTACGGCTGAACTGCAGGTGCCGCTCGCCCGTCCGCTGTCCTTGCGCATCGACCTCGCCGACGCCGTGGCTTCGGGCGCTGCTCCGGTCGTGAGCACCGAGATCGCCGCTGAGGCAATGAGTGCGCTGGTTGCCGGTGCCGCCGGTGGGACCGTGCCCAAGATCTCGGATGGTCATGCGACCGTCTCGGTCGATTGGGACCCAGATCTGATCGCCGACCATGCGGGTGTGACCGGCGCAGATGTGCCCGTGCACCCCGTACCCGACGTGCTCGTCGGCCTCGCCTGGCCGTCAGTATTCGCCGTGCTTGGCGACGTGGCGACCGCCGATGGCATCCCCGTCATCGAGGGCATGCTCGACCTGGTTCACCTTGACCACGCGATCGCGCTCGACGGCACGCTGCCAGCTGCGCCTGCGACGCTCACGATTGGCGCCACGGTCGAGTCGGTTTCCGACACTGACTACGGCCGGGTCGTCACGGTTGACGTGACCATCTCGTCTGCAGGACAGGCTATTGCCACGCTGCGCGAGCGCTTCGCTATCCGCGGACGTATTGGCGCCGGCGAGCTTGCTGATCCGGCTCGTGCCGGTGGTGCGCTGGGCGATGACGTCCAAGACACGCCGCGCAAGTCGCGCGGCTCTGCCTCGGTCGTCGCACCGACTGACCTGCGCGCCTTCGCCGCAGTGACGGGCGACCACAATCCGATCCACACCAGCGTCGCCGCGGCACGCCTCGCGGGACTGGGCGATCCGATCGTTCACGGCATGTGGGTGTCCGCGGCTGCTCAGCAGATCGTCTCCGGTCGCCGCATCACTGGCTGGACGACACGTTTCATGGCGCCCGTACGTCCGGATGCGACCGTTGACATCCGCGCTGACCGTGTCGGTCTGGATGCCGGCGCTGAGGTCGTCGACATCAGCTGCCGAGTCGAGGGTGAGGTCGTCATGGCCGCCACCGCTCGCCTCGAGGCTCCGCGTACGGCGTACGCGTTCCCGGGTCAGGGCATCCAGCACGCCGGTATGGGTATGGCCGCGTACGCGCGCTCCAAGGCTGCCCGCGAGATCTGGGACCGCGCCGATGCGCACACTCGTGAAGCTCTCGGCTTCTCGATCCTGAGCGTCGTCCGGGACAACCCGACCGTTCTCGTGGCGCAAGGTGTCACGCACAAGCACCCGGACGGCGTGCTGTTCCTGACCCAGTTCACCCAGGTGGCAATGGCCGTCCTCGGTGCAGCGCAAATGGCTGAGCTCCGTGAGGCCGGCGCATTTGTCGAAGGCTCGATCCTCGCGGGTCACTCAGTCGGCGAGTACAACGCTCTCGCCGCTGTCTCGGGTGTCATTGCACTCGAGGGTGTCGTCGAGGTCGTGTTCCAGCGCGGTTCGGTCATGCACACGCTCGTCGAGCGTGACGCTGAAGGGCGCAGCGACTACCGTCTCGCCGCGATCCGGCCGTCGCAGATCGGCCTGGTCGACGAGAACGTCAAGGCATTCGTCGACGGGATTGCCGAAAGCTCGGGCGAGTTCCTCCAGATCGTCAACTACAACCTCCGCGACTCGCAGTACGCGATCGCCGGCACCGTACGCGGCCTCGAGATCCTCGAGACCGCGGTCAACAAGCGTCGTGACGAGTTCGGCGGCAAGGGTGCGTTCATCCTGATCCCGGGCATCGACGTGCCATTCCACTCGACGGTGCTCCGTGGAGGTGTGCCGGACTTCCGCGCGCGACTCGACGAGCTGCTGCCGCCGACGATCGACCCGGCAATCCTTGCCGGTCGGTATGTCCCCAACCTGGTGCCGAAGCCGTTCTCGCTGGATCGCGCCTTCATCCAGGAGATCGCCGACCTCGTACCGTCCGAGCCACTCGACGCGGTCCTCGCAGACTTCGCAGCGTGGTCCAAGAAGCCCGGCGAGCTGTGCCGCGTCGTGCTGATCGAGCTTCTGGCCTGGCAGTTCGCCAGCCCGGTGCGCTGGATCGAGACGCAGGACCTGATGTTCGGCGAGCTTGGTGTCGAGCGTTTCATCGAGGTCGGCGTAGGCCAGGCTCCGACGGTCGCCAACCTCGCATCGCAGACTCTGAAGCTCCCGGGCCGCCACGGCGGACCCGTCGAGGTGCTCAACTTCGAGCGCGACAGCGCCGCGGTCTTCAGCACCGACGAGGAGCAGGTATTTGAGGAAGATGACGAGCCTGTCGAGGCACCTGCGGCGGATTCGGCTGCTCCCGCAGCGGCTGCTCCTGCGGCGGCTGCCACGAGCAGTGGCCCGCGTCCTGCCGACATCACGTTCGATGCCGCTGACGCGACGACTGTGCTCATCGCCTGGTGGACCAAGATGCGCATCGACCAGATCGGTGCCGCTGACTCGATCGAGTCGCTGTGCGATGGAGCGTCCTCACGACGCAACCAGCTGCTCGTCGACCTGGGTGGAGAGCTCGGACTCGGCGCCATTGACGGTGCTGCCGATGCTGACCTGCCGACTCTGTCAGGCCAGGTCAAGGGCCTCGCGCGTGGCTACAAGGCCTTCGGCCAGGTACTCACCGAAGCACTGGGCGATCACCTCAAGAAGGTGCTTGGACCGACCGGCAAGCGTCAGGCGTACGTCGCCGAGCGCGTTACCGACGTATGGCAGCTCGGACCGGGTTGGGCGAGTCACGCACTCGCCGAGCTCGCTATGTCGAGCCGCGATGGCGCGAGCGTTCGCGGCGGGGACTTCGGTTCGCTGAGCGGCCTTGCCACCAGCGCCGATGTCGACGCGGCGATCGATGCCAGCGTTGCCGCAGTCGCCGCGCGCCACGGTGTCAGTGTCGACCTGCCGTCGACCGGCGGGGGAGAAGCCACGATCGACGCCGCTGCAATGGCGGAGTTCACGTCGCAGATCACCGGTCCGGATGGCGTGCTCGCCTCGGCGGCACGTCTCGTACTCGACCAGCTGGGCCTCAGCGAGGTTCCGACGGTCGTCGAGCCGAATGCTGATGACGCCGCGATCCTCGATCGCGTCGAGTCCGAGCTCGGCAGTGATTGGGCCAAGCTCACCGCGCCTGCGTTCGACGAGGCCAAGGCCGTGCAGCTCGACGACCGTTGGGCCAGTGCGCGTGAAGACCTTGCCCGCATCGTTCACGGCGACGACCTCGACGTCAGCTTCGTTGGAGCCGGCAAGGCCCTCGCGGCCCAGGCGACGTGGCATGCGACAAACGGCGACCCGAGCCTCAAGGACCGCTTCGCCAAGATCGCGGCAGACGCCCTCACCGAGCCGAGCGCTCCATGGGCCGGCGAGACCGCAGTCGTGACTGGCGCGAGCCAGGGCTCGATCGCCGCAGGCATCGTCGGGCAGCTGCTCGCCGGCGGCGCCACGGTCGTCGCGACCACTTCAGGGCTCGACCCGAAGCGTCTCGCGTTCTACAAGGAGCTTTACCGCTCCCACGCCATCAACGGTGCGGCTCTCTGGGTCGTTCCGGCCAACATGGCGTCGTTCGCTGATGTCGATGCGTTGACCGAGTGGATCGGCGCCGAACAGACGCAGACCCGTGCGGGTACGACGACGGTCCTCAAGCCCGCCATGACACCGACGCTCCTCTTCCCGTTCGCGGCCGGTCGAGTCGCCGGCGACATGTCGGACGTCGGAAGTCGCACCGAGATCGACATGCGCATCCTGCTCTGGTCGGTCGAACGCCTCATCACGTCGCTGTCAGCGCATGGTCAGGACCACGACATCGACGCAACGCTGCACGTCGTGATTCCCGGCTCGCCCAACCGCGGCATGTTCGGTGGCGACGGTGGCTACGGCGAGGCCAAGGCTGCTCTCGACGCTCTCGTCACTCGCTGGAAGGCCGAGCCCGCCTGGGCTGACCGCGTCACGCTGAGCCACGCCATCATCGGCTGGGTACGCGGCACTGGCCTCATGGGTGGCAACGATCCACTCGTCGAGGCCGTAGAGGCTGCCGGCGTACGTACGTGGACGCCTGACGAGATGGCCGAAGCGCTGCTCGAGACCTGCACACCGGAAGCTCGCGCTGCGGCACACGTTGAGCCGCTGACGGTCGATCTCACGGGTGGACTCGGTGGAGTGAACCTCGACATGCGAGCACTCGCCGAAGGAGTCGAACGGCCCGCAGCTGAGACCGAGGACGAGACCGGCATGATCGCCGCGCTGGCGCCGTCACCGGCACAGCTCGACCGTGTCGACACAATCGACTGGGCACCCCTCGAGGCGCGTCCCGAGGATCTCGTTGTCATGGTTGGTGCCGGAGAGCTCGGCCCGTACGGCTCCTCGCGCACCCGCTTCGAGGTCGAGGTGTCCGACGAGCTTTCGGCCGCCGGCATCCTTGAGCTGGCGTGGACCACCGGGCTCGTCGCCTGGGACACCACCGCAGGCGGTTGGTACGACACCGCGTCGCAGGAGAGTGTCGACGAGGCTGATCTCGCCGATCGCTACGAAGACGCAGTCCGCGAGGCCTGTGGCATCCGCCGCTACGTCGACGAAGGCAACATGGTCGACAACGCTGCGCCGCTGCTGACCTCGGTGTTCCTCGACAAGGACCTGTCTTTCACGGTGTCCAACGAGTCCGAAGCAAGGGCACTCCGCGACGCGGACCCCGAGCGTACGGTCATCTCGGCCACGGCCGACGGCGACTGGACCGTAACCCGCAAGGCCGGTACCGAGATCCGGGTGCCGCGTCGTCTCAAGCTGACCCGTACGGTCGGTGGCCAGATCCCGACCGGCTTCGATCCCACGGTGTGGGGCATCCCGGCTGAGATGGTCGAGTCGATCGACCGCGTCGGCCTCTGGAACCTGGTCTGCACCGTCGATGCGTTCTTGTCGAGCGGATTCGAACCGTCGGAGCTCATGCGCTGGGTCCACCCGGCGATGGTGGCCAACACGCAGGGCACCGGTATGGGTGGCATGCAGTCGATGCAGTCGCTCTACCTCGACACTTTGCTGGGCGAGAACAAGGCCAACGACATCCTCCAGGAGGCGTTGCCCAACGTCATCGCGGCGCACGTCGTGCAGTCGTATGTCGGCAGCTACGGCGCGATGGTTCACCCCGTCGCTGCCTGCGCCACTACGGCGGTGTCCGTCGAAGAGGGCGTCGACAAGATCAAGCTCGGCAAGGCGGAGTTCGTCGTAGCCGGCGGATTCGACGACCTGAGCGTTGAAGGCATCGTCGGCTTCGCTGACATGTCGGCCACGGCTGACTCGGCGGCGATGAAGGCCAAGGGTC
The DNA here is from genome assembly GCA_036676545.1 of Aeromicrobium sp. Classification (GTDB taxonomy): domain Bacteria; phylum Actinomycetota; class Actinomycetes; order Propionibacteriales; family Nocardioidaceae; genus Aeromicrobium. The sequence continues at coordinate 11,930 of JAKFCR010000199.1, forward strand.
TCGAGGATCGCTACTACAGCCGTGCCAACGATCGGCGCTATGGCGGCTTCGTCGAGTCACAGGGTGGGGGCACGATCCTGCTGGCTCGTGGTGACGTCGCTGCTCGTATGGGTCTGCCCGTGCTCGCGGTCGTGGCCTACGCCGGCTCGTTCGCGGACGGTGTCCACACCTCGATTCCGGCTCCCGGCATCGGCGCACTCGCAGCAGGTCGCGGAGGACGCGAATCCGCGCTGGCGAAGTCGCTGGCGCAGGTCGGCCTGACCGCAGACGACATCGGTGTGCTGTCGAAGCACGACACGTCGACGGGCGTCAACGAGCGCAACGAGTCAGAGCTGCACGAGCGCCTTGCAGCGGCAATCGGCCGCAGTGAGGGCAACCCGCTCTACGTCATCTCGCAGAAGACCCTGACGGGTCACTCGAAGGGTGGCGCTGCAGCATTCCAGCTCATCGGTCTGAGCCAGGTGCTCACGGGCGGAGTCGTTCCTCCCAACCGCAGTCTCGACTGCGTCATGGACGACCTTGCCGAGCACGAGCACCTCGTGTGGCTGCGTGAGCCGCTGGCGACCGGCCAGCTGAAGGCGGGCCTGGTGACCAGCCTCGGCTTCGGTCACGTGGCGGGCCTGATCGCGCTGGTCAACCCCCAAGCCTTCCTTGCAACCTTGTCGGCGGAGGAGCGAGACTCCTACGCCACCCGCGCGGAAGCGCGGACGATCGGGGGCCGGATGCGTCTGGTTCGGGCAATGTACGGCGGCCCCTCGCTGTACGAACGTCCCGACCGTCGCCTCGGTAGCGAGGGAGTGCGGGCGCGGGAGGCTGCGATGCTCCTGGATCCGCAAGCACGACTGGGTGAGGGAGACATGTACCAGTCGGTGTCATGCCAATGACGATCCTCGGGGTCGGTGTCGATCTGGTCCACGTACCTACGTTCGCGGACCAGCTTGACCAGCCCGGTACGAGGTTTGCTGAGGCATTCTCACCTGGCGAGCGGAGTGATGCGCGGAGTGGTCCCTCCAATCCCGCGCGTCACTTCGCCGCTCGCTGGGCGGCCAAGGAAGCCGTGATCAAGGCTTGGTCGGCATCGATGTACGGCGAAGCGCCGGTCATGGACGAGGGCATCCATCACCTGATCGAGGTAGTCGCCGACGCGTGGGGACGACCTCGCATACGGCTGCACGGCGAAGTGGCCAAGCGACTCGCCGGCCGTACGTTCGAGGTGTCGCTCAGTCACGACGGCGACTACGCCACCGCGTACGTGATCCTCAGCGACTGACTACTCCGAGTGCTCGGCACTCAGCAGGTAGGCCGTGACGAGTCGCTTGAGCTCGATGACCGCCTCGCTGTGCTCCTGGCCATCGCGGATCGAGAAGTTGAGCATCGAGTAGACGACGTGCACCAGCACCTCGGCCATGATCGTGCGCCGTTCGCGTGGCGTGCCTGGCGTCAGGGGAGCGAGGGCCTTGGCGACCTCGGCGGCGAGTTCTCGCTCGGTCACCGCCGCAGTGGCGCGCGTGGCAGGGGTGGACTGGACCGCCAGCCACACTGCTCGGCGTGACGGATCGTCGACCCACATCTTGGCCATGTGGTCGACGAGCCGGTTGAGGAACTTCAGCCAGTCGAGTGACGGGATCGCCTCGGCGAACGACGCGAGCTCCATGCGTACGGCAACGGCGTCGACGCGGTCGAGCTCGCAGACCATCACGTACTTGTTCTGGAAGAACTGATAGAGCGTGCCGATTGGCAGGCCGGCGCGATGCGCGACTTCCTCGCAGGTGAACGACTCAAACCCGACTTCGAGCAGCAACTCACGGGCCACCAGCAACAGGTGGTCGAACTTCTTGTGGCTGCGCTCTTGAGTCGGGCGGCGCCTGGGTTCGAGAATCTCGGCCGTCACGCCGTTGACCCTAGCGCGAAGCGGCGCGTCCTGCCGCGATCAACGGGTCAATCATGTCGCCGATTCCGTCGAATCCGGTGCCGACGGTCTGCCCCGCCGTGTGCCTGAAATAGATGCCCTCGAGGATCACGGCGAGCTTGAAGAACGCCAGGGACAGGTGGAACGAGATGTTGCTGACGTCCCTGCCGGACTTCGCGGCATAGCGCTCGAGAGTGTCGTCGCGGCTGAGGTAGCCGGGAGCAAGCGGTGCATCCGTGACCATTGCAGCGCCCATGCTTGAGGGCGGAGCCTCCTCGGCCAGCTGCTGATAGGCCAGCAGCACCGCAACATCGGTCAATGGATCGCCGAGCGTGCTCATCTCCCAGTCGAGTACGGCGGTGATCCTGTCGGAGTCGTCGACCAGCACGTTGTCGAGTCGGTAGTCGCCGTGCACGATCGTGCCGTCGCTGGTCTTCGGGATGTTGGCATCGAGCTGGGCGATGAGCTCATCCATGCCAGGGAGCTCGCGACTGGTGGACGCGGTGAGCTGCTTCTTCCAGCGCGACACCTGGCGCTCGAGGTAGCCGTCCGGTCGACCGAAGTCCGCCAGGCCGACTGCTTTGTAGTCGACCGAGTGCAGCGTCGCGAGGGTGTCGACCAGCTGCTCGGTGATGGCGCGCGTACGTTCGGCGCCAAGCGGCTCGAGCTGCGCGGCGCGACCGTACGGCGTGCCATCGGCCTTCGCCATGACGTAGAACGGAGCGCCGAGGACATCGGGATCCTCGCAGTGGGCGAGGGTCTTCGGTACGGGCACATCCGTCTGTCCAAGCGCCGACATGACGGTGTACTCGCGACCCATGTCGTGCGCGGTCGCGAGAACGTGACCCAGAGGAGGGCGCCGTACGACGTAGTCGCTCGTCCCGTCACTCACCAGGTAGGTGAGATTGGACTTGCCGCCGGTGATCAAGCTCGCCGACAGCGGTCCCGTGGCGAGAGTCGGCTCGACCTCTGTCAGCCACGCATGCAGCGCAGCAAGGTCCAGACCTTTTGGATCTTCGGACATCAGCCGAGAGGTCCGCCGGCCACGTAGATGACCTGACCCGACACGAAGCCGGCGCCTTCGCTGACGAGGAACGAAGCCGTGTGGGCGATGTCCTCAGGCTGGCCGACACGCTGCACGGGGATCTGCTCGGCGCTGAACTTGATGAAGTCGTCGAACGCGACGCCGAGGCGCTCAGCCGTCGAGGCTGTCATGTCCGTCTGGATGAATCCCGGAGCGATCGCGTTGGCGGTGATGCCGAACTTGCCCAGCTCGATGGCGAG
>JAKFCR010000200.1:0-11220 GCA_036676545.1 Aeromicrobium sp.
CGTGATCTGCGCTGCCTTGCCCGCCTTGAGTCGCAGCGAGAAGTCCTCGATCGACGACTGGGTCTGCTCGACCTCGGTGCCGAACAGCGAGTTGCGCTTGAGGCCTTCCTTGTCCTCGATGATCACCGCGGAGACGCCCGTGCGCTCCAGGGAGCGAACGGTGAACGCGAAGTGCTCGGGCTTCCCGCCGGTGTCGGCGTCATAGATCATCGGCTTGGTCGTGACCTCGAAGATCTCGTTGACCGTCTGCAACCGGGTCGAGAGGTCGACAGCCTCGATGTCGGGCTTGCCGCGCGCGGTCGAGTCGGTGAGCGAGGACGACCACATGCCGTCGAACTCGACGTTGACGCCGTCGCGCGATGCCGACGAGCTCTCGACGAGCAGACCGGTCAGACCGTCATGCGCCTGCATGATGCGGACGATGTCCTTGCTGTCGAGCAGTCGACGGAGCCTGGCCAGTCGTACGTTGGGAGTCGTGCCGATCTGCTTGAGCGCCTCGTGCAGCTGCGTGGAGGAGATGCCTTCGGTGTAGGCCGGCTCGACCAGCTCGCCGCCCCACTCGGCGAGGGCGTCAATGACTCGCTGGCGAGTCTTGCGCTGAACGCCGGTCGTCCAGTCGTCGCCGTGCACGACGAAGTCGGGCTTGTACTTGCGCAGGTTCTCGACGTAGTCGAGCGTCTCCTGCGGCACGACATCGTGGACCGTCTTGAGGCTGGCAACCACGGCGCGGCGCTGTTCGAAGGTCAGGTGTGGGAGCCGCTTGTAGCTCGCAATGGCCGCGTCGGTCAGCAGGCCCACGGTGACATCGCCCAGCTTCGCCGCGTGCTCGAGAATGTTGAGGTGACCCGGGTGGATCAGGTCTGCGCTCATACCTACGTAGACCGTCTTCTGTTCCGACATCCCGCTCCTATGAATAGATCCACTCGGAGCCGCTAGTCTACGCATCCGACCGGCGGCGTCGTACGGTGCACAAGCCTCACCGCGAAGCGGGGACTACGCCCCAGTCTGTGGTCGTACGGCCGGTAAGGTGGCGGCGACATGAGTAGCAAAACACCGACGCGACCACGCCCCGAAACCAGGCGTTTCCGCAGGACAAAAGCGCGGACGCCCGTCGCGCCCGTCCTGGTGCCCATCCTGCTGGTGGTCGTCACGTGCGGGCTGCTTTTGCCTGCCGCTCTCAGCTCCCCCTTGGTCGCCGCGGCACTGATCGCGATCCTGAGCCTCCTGGGCTTCGCCATCGCTGCGGGTCTCGATCGAGCCAGCAACGCCATGCTGGTCATGGCATTCGGGTTCGCGCCGCTGACGTTGGCCACTCTCGGCCTACCAATTCTCAGTCTCGCGAACGTCTGCTTCGTCGCCGCATTCATCCTCGCTCTGCCGCGCCTGCTCCGCGAACCACTGCGACTGCCGGGCATGTTCATGCTCGGCGCTGCTCTCCTCACGATCATGGGATTGGTCGCCGCGCCGTTCGCCATCAGCGCCTCCGTCAGCCTCGGCTACCTGTTCCTGGCGGTGATCGGTCTCATCCTCGGACCGGCAGTGGTGGGATGGATGGCGCCCACCAACCGACAGATGTGGGCCATGATGATCGCCTTCTGCATCGGCACGGCGATCAGCACGATGTATGGACTCCCGCGCAACGTCTACCGCAACGCCGGCTTCACCTATCACCCGGTTGCGCTCGCTTACACCTCGATGATGGCGCTCAGCTTCGTCCCTTACCTCCTCACGCTGAAGGTGCGGGGCCGATGGCTGTTCGTGCCGCCACTTGCTGCGATCGCCGTCGTGGGCGTCTGGACCAGCGGCAGCCGGACCGGGCTGGTCGTGCTTGCGGCGTTGATCGTGCTGATTCCCCTCCTTGAGCGATCACTCAAGCTCGGCATCGCCGTCATCACGACGATCATCCTTGCGATGCCGACGATCCTCAAGGCGACCGCAGACATTTCGGGTACCTCGGCACTGTCGCGCCTGTTCGGAGGCGGCGGCGCGCAGAATTCCAACGCAGCTCGAGAGGGCACCCTGCGCGACGGCTGGGAACAGGTCCAGCAGAGCCCGATCTTCGGCAACGGCTTCAGCGTCGAGCACACCTACGTCATTCACAACATCTACCTACAGATACTCGCGGCAGAAGGGCTGATAGGCCTGATCGGACTCTTGCTCATTCTTGCGGCCTTCGTCGCACCGCTCCGCAAGGTGTCCCCACCTAGGCGCGCGCTGATGTATCCCGCGCTTGCGGCGATACTCGCCGGGCCGTTCCAACCCAACACGGGCGACCCGTTCCTGATGCTGCCTCTCGGTTTGGCGATGGTGGTGGCTGTCGGACTCCTGAAGAAGGAAGCCGATGGCGAATCCTCGCCAGGCCGATTGACCACTAGCCGTCAGGCCTGGTCGCCGAAGTCCAGCTCGACGATCTCGTGATGCCCAATCCGTTGCTCGATTGACGGTGGCTGCGCGTAGTCGCCATAGATCTGCGTCAAGTAGGCCTCGACGTCAGCGAAAACGGGGATGGTCCGATCCTCGAACGGCAATTCACGCAGCGGGTGAATCCAGTCGGCTGTGACCGTGTCACGGTCGTAGAAGTACGCCCCGAACAAGCTGACGTATTTGTCGGGTGAGTCGGTACGTCCGAGCCGCGCGTGCCGCATCGTCAGCGCGATGATCGCGCGGCGCGGCAGGACATGAACCACGGCGCGTACGGCGAGCTGCGCCCAGCGGGCCAGTAGCGACTCGTTGCGCATCGGCAGGTGATAGCCGGCCTTGAGGTACAGCAGACGAAAGCCGACATACCGCATGATCCGCTGCTCGCGACTCGTCCAACGCCCCGTGGCACGCGCATCAAGCGGAAAGACGTCGATGAAGATGCCCCCGTGCTGCGGCGAGCCAAAGCTGATCTTGTCTACGCAACGAGTGCCTTCCTTGCGAAGCTTTCCGAAAAGGCACCCGTAATGCGGGTCTGTGTCGACCGTCTGGAACATGTAGCCGTCGCCGACCTCGTTGTCGACAATTTGCGTCAGTCGGTCGTAGTCACGGCGCAACATCCCGAGATCCAGGTCGTCATCCCAAGGAATGAATCCGCCATGGCGCACTGCGCCGAGCGCTGTGCCGTACATCGCGAAGTACTCGAGGTCGTGTACTTTGCAGGCGCGATCGAACTCGACCAACAATTCCACCTGCGCGTCACGAAGCGCCGCTTTCTGGCTGTCTGTGAGGATCAGCGGCACGGGCTCGGCGCTACGTCGTGAACGACGAGATCCAAGAGGCACTCGACGATCATAGGCACGCCGTCTCGCCACCGGCGGGGAGGCTCGGTTTCACCCGCACGACCTGTGTACGGTTACGCGAGACATTTACGAAGGGTTATTACTGGCATGGGAATCAAGACACGTGCGGCCGAGGGGGTTGCCCGGGCTCTCAAGTCCCGCGGCATTGTCGTCAGTCGGGAGTTCGGTTCCGACCTGAGCCCCGAGTCGGTGGCGACGATCAAGTTCGTCCGGCCCTACACGATGACCACGGTGCAACGCATCGAGGCAGTCATCTCAGCGACGCGCCACGTGGTCGAGAATGAAATCCCCGGGGCGTTCGTCGAATCGGGCGTGTGGATGGGCGGCAGCATCATGGCCGCGGCGCGAACGTTGGTTGAGTTGGGCGACACCGATCGTGACCTCTACCTGTATGACACCTTCGAAGGGCTGCCAGCGCCCGGAGAGCATGACGGCATCACCGGAGCCACGCAATCGGCCTCAGAGATCTTTGCGGATCTGAATGCCGCGACCGGCGACCAGCCGTACCTCGAGGCGCCGATCGACGTCGTCCGCGCCAACGTCGCCAGCACTGGCTACCCACTGGATCGCATCCACACGATTGCAGGGCTTGTCGAGGACACCATCCCGGCTACCGCGCCTGAGACGGTGGCGTTCCTCCGGCTCGACACAGATTGGTACAGCTCGACAAAGGTCGAGCTGGCAGTCCTCTTTCCACGGCTGTCGCCCAACGGCATTCTGATCGTCGATGACTACGGCTTCACCGACGGTGCACGCAAGGCGGTCGACGAATACCTGGAGACTTACCCCCACCCCCTTTACCTTCACCGGATCGACGCGTCGGGACGGCTTGTCGTAAAGCCGAATGGATAGCACTGTGACGGTTCTCAATCTCGGCTGCGGCTATCAGACAAGCGAGCGCTGCACCAACATTGACTGGTCGCTGCCAGTTCGCATGAAGGGTTCCGTCGTCGGCCGGATGGTCGCGCCGCTGATCCTCACCGGTGAACGCAGGACTGCCTACGACGCCATGGACGGGGAGGTGATGCGTCACAACCTGAAGAAGGGAATTCCGTTCCCAGACCAGTCAGTCGATGGCGTCTACCACTCGCACCTCTTGGAGCACCTCGATCGAGACGTCGTGCCGTCATTCCTCGCCGAGGTGAAGCGGGTCCTCAAGCCGGGTGGCGTGCACCGGATCGTCGTACCTGATCTGGAGTTCGAGGCCCGACGCTACGTCGACAGCCTCGATGCAGCATTGCGGGGAGATGTCACACCCGAAGACCACGGAGCGAATCTTCACCTGCTGATCGAACAGATGGTCCGCAAGGAGTCCTGGGGGACATCGCAGCGGACTGGTTTCCGGCGATGGTCAGAAAACGCCATTCTCGGAGATGCGCGAAAGCGTGGCGAGACGCACCAGTGGATGTACGACCAAGTGACTCTTCCAGCGGCGTTGATGAAAGCCGGATTTGTCGACCCGAAGGTCGTCTCGTACAACTCCAGCACCCTCGAGGACTGGCCCGGATATCTGCTGGATCAAGACGAAGCCGGTACGGAGTACCGGCTCGGTTCACTCTACGTCGAGGCTCGCGCCTGACGCGATCTTCTGCTCGGCCGTCCGAGTGGCGTGGTTGAGAAGGACCCACCACACGACGACCTGGACCGGGAAGAAGATGGCGAGCCCCAGGAACAAGCCTCGTTCCTCACCCCAGGCGCCACCCACGGCGGCGGCGACTGAGGCGCCAATCGACACCGTCAGCCGTCCGATCAGGGTTTCTCGACCGGCGCTGAGTGCCCGCAGGCCAACCACCACCCCGGTGGCGAACAAACCGGAGGCGCAGACAAAACAGGCGAGAAATACCACGGGCTCGGCTTCGAGCCACGACTCACCGAAGAGCTTCGTTCCTGCTGACGTCGGGACAAGGAGAGTGAGAAGCCCCCAGCCGATGGCCAATGGGGTGAGCACGGTCGAGATCAGCATTGCTCGCCGGCGAACCTCGACCGGATTGTCGCGGATCCTGGCAAGCATCGCGACCGACACCGTGATCAATCCGCGACCCACCAGTGACAACGGGGCATAGACCGTCATGGCCACTCGGAAGCCTGCCATCGCTGCGAGCCCAGCCGTGGCAGAGACCACGACGACAAGCAACAGCGAGGTCAGTTGGAAGACCATGTTGTCGGCGAGGTAGTAGGGCCAGAGCGCCTTCGTCTCACGCAGCCAGTCGCGCGCTGCGCGTGGCCGACCAAGGCCGCATCGCAGCTGAACCAGACCGAAGAGGGCAGCGACACAGCCCGTGGCCGCCCAAGCGCTGAACACGGTCACCGCGGTTGGGTTGATCGCAATCGCCACACCCATGGCTGGCACTTGACCCACAGCCCAGACAGCGTCATTGACGAAGGTGGAGCGAACGCGACCTTGGACGATCAAGGCGGCACGCACAAAGTCTTGGAGCGTGAGGAGCGGAAGTGCAACGGCACCCACGAGGAGCACACCCCGCACCGGGGAGTCAGCAAACGCTGACGCCAAGCCAAGCAGGAGCCCGATGCCCGTGCCGATGAACAGCACCGTCGTCGTTGACGATCGCACGGCGGTCCTGAAGGTCGCATCATCGGCTCCGGAGAACCGAGAGGTCAGCGGGTCGCCTGTCATCCCGCGTGCCACGTAAACGCTGAGCAGATAGAGCTCGAAGACGAACGCGATCGCACCGAGCTCAGGAGCGCTGACGCTGGTGGCCGCGATCACGATGAAGACGAACGTCGCGCCGCTCGCCACGATCTGGTCGAGCAGTCCCCAGCTGAGCGTCGTGCGAGCTCGGGCCGGCGGTTTGGCGTTCACGTTGCCACCACAGACCGGTAGACATTCGTGATGGCCGAAACCCAGGCTTGTTCGCTGTAGTGCCGATCGAAGACATCCCGACAGTGCCCACCAAGCTCAGGGAAGGATTGCTCGGCGTGCTTCAGCTCGGCGGAGAGATCGCCCGTCGTGACGATGCCAGTCCCATCTCGAGCCACCAAACTTCCCACGATCGACTGGGGCCACGCCAGCACCGGCAGCCCGGCCGCAAGCGCCTCCAAGTAGACGGTCGGCAAGCCTTCGGGCCACAAGCTCGGGAACACCAGCCCTCGCGCCGACGACATCAGCTCGCCCACCTCGGCCGCAGATCGTTGGCCAAGGAACGTGACGTTCGGGCCAGCGAGAGCCTCGGCCTCGTCAGCCTGTGGGCCGGCGCCGACGACAACCAGTGCGCGCTCTGCCGGCCAGTGGGTGAGCAGCTCGATGATGCCCTTGTCGTAGGTCAAACGGCCGACGAACAGCCACGGGTCCGTGCGCTCTCCAGCGGGCTCAGACCGCCCGGGCACAAAGTTGGGCACCGTGACGAGACGATCCTCGGATACCCCATAGTGCGCGTACGTCGCCAGCATGTTGTCGTGCAGCGTGACGATGCGGTCGGCACGACGAAGAAGCGGGTCGTCGGCGAACTTTGTACCGAGCGCGACCGGCAGGGTCTGGGCTCGGCTGCCCTTGAAGCAGGCATGGGTCACGGCAGGTCGCGCGTTCTTGGAGTCAGGACAGAGCGTGCAGCTGGAGCCGTCCCTGAACAACGTTGCTGCCGGACATATGGGGCGGTAGTTGTGCAGCGTGGCAACCAGAGGGGTCTTCAGCTGCTCCACCCAGCGACGCCCCAGATTGGGAAACAGATTGTGGACGTGTACGACATCCGGTCGGTGTGCCTCGATCTCCGAGAGCGGTGAGTCGCCGCGACCCGAGGCGGCACGGAGTCCGGCCCTCAGCGGATAGGTCACCGACTGCTCGAGCTCATCCGTCGATCTGTCGACCAGGAGAACGTCATGACCTGCACGGCGGAGTGCCTCAACTTGAAGGTCCACAACGACGTTCTCGCCGCTTGGCTGACGACTGGAGTAGAAGCTGTGGACGACCGCGATGCGCAGGGCGCCAGCGGACACCTGGGTCAAGGCTGGGCCAGATGCGACTGGCTGCGCGCCCATTCATCTGCGATGGCCGCGAACTTCTCACCGACGGCTCGGTGGAAAGCCGGGGAGTAATGACTACCGTCGGCCCACAGGTGCTCGGGATCGCTCGGAGTGAACTTGTCCATCAAGTCAGTGACCTCGACGAATCGCACGTCTTTGAGACCCGAAGCCCCAGCCAGGCTGCGCAGGTCGGCGTTCAACGTTTGGAGCCGGGTGGTCAGGCCAGGGAACCAGTCACGCGTCTTCCCGCTGGGGGAATTGACCTCCAGCAGGAGGATCAGGGGGTTGCCGACTTGCTGGGTCTGCTTGATATAGGCCGCGGTGTCGGCGACGACTCGATGCATACGGCGCTTGAGTCGGATGCTCGGACGGTCGATCGCCCGCTGGACGATGATGACTCCGCGGGCGACTCCTCGCACAAATCGGCGGTAAAACAGGAAACGAAGGCGTCCGGACCGCCTGCTGACGGTGTTCGCGCCTCTCTCGAGCCAGCGGGGAAGGATGGGATGGACGGCTTCGTAGTGACCCACGTGAAGAATCACGATGTCGGGAGACCATGCAGCGATGTCTTCGTTCCAGGTCTTGAAATAGGCACGCGTCGGCAGAGCGGGCTCTCCTGTGTTGCGGACTTCGACTGAGCGGCCCTTGGCCAACAACTCTTGTTCCATGACGCGCGCGAAGACCATGTCGCTACGGGGACCGCCCATCATCGAAGTCCAGACCACGGTGCTTTGGCCCTTGACAAGTACACGCATGGGGAGCGGCATAGGGTTTGACATCGTTCGCGATCCTATCGGTGTCAGTGCGGCGGAGCCCGTATCAGGGCGTGCAGGACCGAAACGACGAATCGGACCTTCGCGAGACGGATGCTACCGGTTGCCCCAACGACAACTTCGGCAGTAACTCAATTGCCGGTCAAGCGTTGACCCCTTTGTCTGAGCGCGGTCGCGAGTGTGACACTAGGCGCCTACAACGATCTTCAAGGGTGGATAAATGCCAGACGTACTTGTGACCGGTGCCGGTGGATTCATCGGCGGCCATCTAGTGGCCGACCTTCTGAAGCAGGGCAAATCCGTTCGCGCGGTGGACGTCAAGCCGCAGAACGAGTGGTACCAGGTTCACGGCGATGCTGAGTCGATCGTCGCGGACTGTGCCGACATGTCCGACGCGCACAAGATCGCACAGGACACCACCCAGATCTACAACCTCGCAGCCGACATGGGCGGTATGGGGTTCATCGAGAACAACAAGGCTGAGTGCATGCTCTCGGTGTTGACCAGCACCAACATGTTGGTCGCCGCGCGCGATGCCGGCACCCGTGACTTCTTCTACTCCAGCTCCGCCTGCGTCTACGCCGGCGACAAGCAGACCGACCCCAACGTGACGGCCCTCAAGGAGTCGGACGCTTACCCCGCGGATCCCGAGGACGGATACGGCTGGGAGAAGCTCTTCAGCGAGCGCATGGCTCGCCACTTCCGCGAGGACTTCGGTCTCGAGACCCGCATCGCGCGCTACCACAACGTCTACGGTCCCGAGGGTACGTTCGAGGGCGGTCGCGAGAAGGCGCCCGCCGCCCTGTCCCGCAAGATCGCGCAAGCCAAGCTCAGCGGAGACCACACCATCGGGGTCTGGGGCGACGGCGAACAGAGCCGCAGCTTCATGTACATCGACGACTGCGTGCGCGGCTCCCAGGAGATCCTCGCGGGCGACAACGTCGAGCCGGTCAACCTCGGTTCTGCCGAGCTCGTGACGATCAACCAGATGATCGGCATCCTCGAGGAGATCGCCGGCGTCAAAGTCACCAAGGAGCACGACCTGTCGGCACCTCAGGGTGTTCGTGGTCGCAACAGCGACAACACGATGTTCCACGAAATCTACGGCTGGGAGCCCTCGATCTCCCTGCACGACGGACTCGAGAAGACCTACGGCTGGATCTACGACCAGCTGAAGGCACGCAGCTAACTCGATGCGGGTCATCGTCCACGACTTCTCCGGACATCCATTCCAGGCCGAACTGTCACGGCAGCTCGCGACCAACGGCAACGAGGTCGAGCACGTCTTCTCGGGCCAGTACGAGAGCGGCAAGGGACATCTCGCCGTCGGTCCGGATGACGCAGCGGGTCTGTCGTTTCGTGGCATCACGCTCGACATGCCATTCGAGAAGTACTCCCCGATCTCTCGACTGAAGTTCGAGCGGGCCTACGCCAAGGCCTGGATCAGACAGCTCAAGGAATCACCGGTCGACTGCATCGTGGCCTGCAACCTGCCGTTGACGACGCTGTTCCGCTTTGCCCGGTTCGCCAAGAAGCGGGGCCAGTCGTGGGTGTTCTGGCATCAGGACATCTACAGCTTCGCGCTGTCCGACGAGCTCCGTCGCAAGGTGCCCCGTCCGCTCTCGACCCTGGGATCGAAGTTCCTGGTGTGGATGGAGAAGTACTGCGCACGCAATGCCAACCATGTCGTGGCGATCGGTCCGGCGTTCGAAGAGATTTATGACGACTGGGGAGTGCCGAGCGACCGCGTCTCGGTGATCCCCAACTGGGCGCCGCTGGCCGAGGTCTTTCCCGTGCCCCGCGACAACCCGCAGGCAGCGAACATCTTCACGACCTCACGTCTGCGCCTGTTGTACGCCGGCACGATCGGCCGCAAGCACAACCCGCAGCTTCTCGTAGAGCTGCTCCACTCGGCTGCTGCCGCATCGATCGATCTCGAGCTGACGATCGTTTCGCAGGGTGAGGCAGCAGATGACCTGGCCAAGATGGCGGCCGACGACCCGAGCCTGGCCATGCGGGTTCTGCCGTTCCAGGACGCCGAGATCCTGCCGCAGGTGCTGGGATCAGCCGACGTGCTCGTTGCACTGTTGGAGCCCGACGCGACACGGTTCTCGATCCCGAGCAAGGTGTTGACCTACATGGCCGCCGGGCGACCGATTCTCGGCCTGATGCCGTCCGACAATCCAGCGGCGCAGGACATCACGGCCACGGGCGGCTTCGTCGCCGAGCCGACCAAGGCTGGCGCGCATGCCGCCACAGCTTGGTTGGCTGAGCTGGCGAACGGCACGACGTCGATCCGCGAGATCGGCGAACGTACACGAAGCGTTGCCGAGCAGAAGTTCGATGTCGAATCGGTGGCCCGAGAGTTCGAGGCCATCATGTCGGGGTCGAACCAAGCCGTCAGCCAGCGCTGAGGTAGTCGACAGACTCTTCAACGCCGCTCTCGAGTCGGCGCTGATCAGCGGTCACCATCTGTCGAACGAGTGCCTCGAAAGACGTCGATGCCTCCCAGCCGAGTGTTGCGCGAGCATGGCTCGGATCTCCCACCAGCCCGGGCTGGTCGACTGGTCGCAGCAACGCTTCGTCCTGCTCGATGTGCGACCACGGGTCACTGACACCGGCGAGGTCGAACACCGTCTCGACGAAGAATCGCAATGAGTGCGAAATGCCCGTGGCGACGATGAAGTCATCGGCCTCGTCATGCTCGGTGATGAGATGCATCGCCTCGACGAAGTCGGAAGCCGCGCCCCAGTCGCGCGACACATCCAGATTGCCCAGGGTGAGTACATCGCGCTGACCAGCAGCGATCTCCACCGCCGCCTTGGTGATCTTTCGAGTCACGAACTGGTCGCCACGCAACGGGCTTTCGTGGCTATAGAGGATTCCGGTCGAGGCGAACAGTCCTGCCGACCGAGCAGCTGCCACCGCCTCATGGGCTCGCGCCTTGGACTCGGCGTACGGGTTGCCGGGATTCATCGGCGTTGTCTCGGTCTGGGGGTTGGTGGCGTCAGGACCGAAGATCTCAGAGCTCGAGGCGTGGAAGAACCGGCGCTGGCCGCCGGCAAGCACCTGGAGCATCCGTTCGACGGCGTCGGCATTGACGGCGAACACCTCGTCGGGCTGGTCCCAGCTCGCCCGAACCGAGGTGAACCCGGCGAGGTTGTAGATCGCGGCGGGGTCGTGCTGAT
>JAKFCR010000201.1:0-5940 GCA_036676545.1 Aeromicrobium sp.
GCGCCATGGGATGGTGGCTCTGCACCCCTAACTCACAGGAGGGTCCCTCGTGACCAAGATCGTTGTTGCGGTCAAGTACGTCCCAGACGCAACCGCCAACCGTTCGTTCAACGCAGACAACACCGTTGACCGTGATGGCGTTGACGGCCTGCTGTCGGAGCTCGACGAATACGCGGTCGAGCAGGCATTGCAGATCATCGAGGCCGGTGAGGGCGAAGTAACCATCCTCACGGTCGGCCCCGACGACGCAGCCGACGCGATCCGCAAGGCTCTGCAGATGGGCGCCGATGCTGGCGTACACGTCAAGGACGATGCGATCCACGGCTCTGACGCCTTCGCCACATCTCTCGTACTGGCAGAAGCGATCAAGAAGCTCGACTACGACCTGCTGTTCTTCGGCATGACCTCGACTGATGGCGGTATGGGCGTAGTCCCGACGCTCGTCGCCGAGCGCCTCGGCGTCCCCGCCGTGACGTTCGCTTCCGAGGTCACGGTCGACGGCGACACCGTCAAGATCCGTCGCGACGGCGACGTCGCCGCTCAGACGATCGAGGCAACCGGCAAGGTCGTCGTGAGTGTCACGGACCAGACCGGCGAAGCTCGCTACCCGTCGTTCAAGGGCATCATGGCCGCGAAGAAGAAAGAGGTCCAGGAATGGAGCCTCGCTGACCTTGGCCTCGACGCTGCAAGCGTCGGCCTCGACAACGCCTGGTCCAAGGTTGAGTCGTTCGAGCCCCGCCCGCCGCGCACTGCCGGCGAGATCGTGACCGATGAGGGAGACGGCGGCACCAAGCTCGCCGAGTTCCTTGCCTCCAAGAAGTTCGTCTGAGAAGGAACTGACCCATGTCTGAAGTTCTCGTAGTCGTCGACCACGTCGACGGAGCCGTTACCAAGCCCACCCTCGAGCTGCTGACGATCGCCAAGCGTCTCGGTGAGCCGTCCGCGATCTACTTCGGCGGCGGCGCTGTGCCGTCCGTGCTCGCTGAGCACGGTGCCGAGAAGATCTACCAGCTCGATGATGCTGCCTACACCGACTTCCTGGTCGCGCCCAAGGCTGAGGCAATTGCCAAGATCGCCGGCGACTCGTCGCCTGCAGCTGTGCTGCTGTCCTCGAGCGCCGAGGGCAAGGAGATCGCCGCTCGCGTCGCTCTCAAGATCGAGTCGGGCCTCATCACCGACGCCGTTGATGTGACTGCCGATGGCGTGACCACGCAGTCGGTCTTCGCCGGCAACTTCACGGTGCAGTCCAAGGTCACCAAGGGTGCCGCGGTCATCACGGTCAAGCCCAACTCGGCCAACCCCGAGGCATCGGCTGGCGCCGGCGCTGTCGAGGCCGTCTCGGTTGACATCTCGGATGCCGCCAAGGGTGCCAAGATCACTGACTCGCAGCCCAAGGCTGAGTCGGGTCGCCCCGAGCTCACCGAAGCTGCGATCGTCGTCGCGGGTGGACGCGGTACTGGCGGTGACTTCTCCGAGGTCGAGGCGTTCGCCGACTCGCTCGGTGCAGCCGTTGGCGCCTCGCGCGCAGCGGTTGACTCTGGTTGGTACCCGCACTCGTTCCAGATCGGTCAGACCGGCAAGACGGTTTCGCCCCAGCTGTACGTCGCCAACGGCATCTCGGGCGCCATCCAGCACCGCGCCGGTATGCAGACGTCCAAGACGATCATCGCGGTCAACAAGGACGACGAAGCACCGATCTTCGAGCTCGTCGACTTCGGCGTCGTGGGAGACCTCAAGACGGTTCTCCCGCAGGCCACCGATGAGATCAAGAAGCGCAAGGGCTGATCAGCAAAAACGCTCACCCATTTCGAACGGCCGGTCCCTGAGGGGCCGGCCGTTCGTCGTATCCAGCCTGATTCGACTGGGCGATGTCAGAGTGATCCGGTGGAACTATTGACATGCAAACTTCCTCGCCAGGACTTTCCCCCGCCTGAGTTTGGTAACACTTTGATTACGGAGCCCTCTCGCCCTGTCCGGTGAGCCAGTGACAGTGATAGCAATGGGGGTGCGCGCGCTCAGTGTGCACTCACAATCACAGGAGGAATCCATGCGACTCTCTCGGCGTACACGCCTTGCGGGTGTGGCATTCGTCGCTGTCGGCAGCCTTACCTTGGCGGCTTGCGGTGGCGGAAGCGACGATAATGCCGGCGGAACCGACTCGGTCATCACGGTCTACGGGACCAACCCGCAGAACCCGCTGATCCCGACTGCGACCAACGAGGTCGGTGGCGGCGATCCGCTCAACAACCTCTTCGCGGGGCTCGTCGCGTACAACACCGACGGTTCAGTCACCAACGAAGTCGCTGAGTCCATCGAACCTGACGATTCCAAGAAGGTCTGGACCGTCAAGATCAAGGAAGGCCAGAAGTTCACCAACGACGAAGAGATCACTGCTGAGTCGTTCGTGAAGGCGTGGAACTACGGCGCCAACCCGGCCAACAAGCAGCTCAACAACTACTTCTTCTACCCGATCGAGGGCACCGACGACATCGGCAACACCGTCGAAGGCGCTGACACGGTCTCGGGCCTGAAGGTCGTTGACGACACGACGTTCACCATCACGCTGAAGGACGCGGAATCGGACTTCCCGCTCCGTCTCGGTTACTCGGCTTACTTCCCGGTCCCCGCGAGCGCCTACGACGCTGACGGCAAGATCACCAAGGAATACGGCGAGCGCCCGGTAGGCAACGGCCCATACCAGCTGACCAAGACCGGCTGGGAGCGCAACAAGCAGATCGCACTCGAGCCCAACCCGGACTACGACGGAGTTCACAAGGCCAAGAACGGCGGCCTGGTGTTCAAGTTCTACGCCGGCGGTGGCACGGATGCTGCGTACACCGACGTCCAGTCGGGCAACCTTGACGTCCTCGACCAGGTGCCGCCGAGTGCGCTCACCACGTTCGAGAGCGATGACAAGGTTGCGGCTTACAACGAGCCCGGCTCGAGCTTCTCGTCCTTCACGATCCCGGAGCGCCTCCCGCACTTCGACGGTGACGAGGGCAAGCTGCGTCGTCAGGCGATCTCGCTGTCGCTCAACCGTCCGGAGATCACCGAAAAGATCTTCAACAACGCTCGTACACCCGCGAAGGACTTCACCTCGCCCGTGCTCGATGGTTGGACCGACGAAGTCGAAGGCAATGACGTCCTGACCTTCAACGCCGAAGAGGCCAAGAAGAAGTGGGCCGAAGCCGACGCCATCGACAAGTGGGACGGCAAGCTCCAGCTCGGCTACAACGCCGACGGCGCAGGCAACAAGGAGTTCATCGAGGCGATGGCCAACCAGATCAAGAACGTCCTGGGCATCGACGCCGAGCCGAAGGTCTACCCGACGTTCGACGAGCTCCGCAAGGACGTCACCGAGCGCACGATCAAGTCCCCGTTCCGCACCGGCTGGCAGGCTGACTACCCGTCGATGCTGAACTACCTCGGTCCGATCTACGCCACGGGCGCAGGTTCGAACGACGGTGACTACAGCAACAAGGAGTTCGACAAGCTGGTCTCCGATGCTGCAGCAGCCGAGGGCGACGCACGGTACAAGCTCATCGGTGAAGCACAGGCGATCCTCCTCGAGGACCTGCCCGCCATCCCGCTGTGGTACCAGAACGCCACCGCCGTGACGAGCAAGGACCTCAACGGGTTCGAGTTCAACTGGCAGCAGAAGCCCGACTACTACAAGCTCACCAAGTAGTAGCCAGGTCTGAACCAACGGACGGGGGCAGCCAATGGCTGCCCCCGTCTCGTCAGGCCCATCAGGCGGAGGGGGCCACACGGGAGTACCGTGGCGCCATCCGCGACCTGCCCTTTCACGGAACCAAGGAGGCCAACCATGTGGTGGTACGTCGCCAAGCGGTTGTTGCAAACCATCCCGGTATTCCTGGGCGCCACGCTGATCCTCTTCATCCTGCTGAAGTTGCGACCTGGTGACCCAATCCTCAACCTGGCCGGCAACAAGCCGGTCTCCCAAGAAGTCCGCGACGCGCTCGCTGCTCAGTACCACCTCGACGACCCGTTGTTCGTCCAGTGGTTCCAGTTCGCCAAGAACGCCCTGACCTTCAACTTCGGCGAGACGTTCGCCGGACAGCCTGTCTTCGACCTGATCAAGCAGACCTTCCCGGTCACCGTCGTTCTGGCCCTCATGGCCCTCACGATCGACGCGGTCCTCGGAATTGCGCTCGGCACGATCGCCGGTCTTCGCCGCAACGGCTGGTTCGACTCGAGCACGCTGGTCGTCTCCCTGCTTCTCATCTCGGTCCCGATCTTCGTGGTCGGTTTCGTGATGCAGCTCGTCTTCGGCGTCAAGCTCGGCTGGACATCGCCCACGGTCGGTAGCGACTGGACCATTGACGACCTACTTCTGCCAGCGATCGTTCTGGCCATCGCCAACTTCGCCTATACGATCCGCCTTACCCGTACATCCGTGGCGGAGAACCTCAGCGCCGACCATGTGCGTACGGCCCGCGCCAAGGGGCTCTCGGAGCGGCTCGTCGTCCGCAACCACGTGCTCCGCAACTCCCTGGTACCGGTGGTGACCTATATCGGCATCAACCTCGGTTCGCTGATGGCCGGCGCCATCATCACCGAGACCATCTTCAACGTCCCAGGTATCGGCAACGCAGCCTACGTCGCGATCCAGAAGGGCGAGACCTCGACCGTTGTCGCGATCGTGACGTTCATGGTCATGATCTACGTGCTGATGAGCCTGCTGGTCGACCTGATCTACGCCGTACTCGACCCGAGGATCCGCTATGTCTGACACACGAGAGGGCCAGGAACGCTTCGTCGCCCCCATCGATGAGACCCCGCTGCGGGCCATCGATGCGGTGAACGTCGATGCAGTTCCCGAAAACCAGTGGAAGGAAGCCTGGAAGCGTCTGCGTACGTCGTTCCTGTTCTGGTTCGCAGTGCTCATCCTCACGGTGATCGCGGCGATGATCTTCCTTCCTGGCTTGTTCACCGACGTTCCACCCGACGCCAAGGGCACGCTCGGAAACAGCTTTGCTCCAGCGAGTGAAGGCCACCCCTTCGGCTACAACTTGCAAGGTGAAGATGTGTGGGCCAACGCGGTCTATGGCGCGCGCGCCTCGGTCGCGGTCGGAGTGCTCACGACCATCATCACAGCCCTTCTCGGCATGGTGACGGGTGCCATCGCCGGCTTCTACGGGGGACTCTTCGACTCGCTGATCTCGCGATTCAGCGACATCTTCTTCTCGATCCCGCTGCTGCTGGCGGCGATCGTCGTCATCTCGGTGCTCAACAACATCTGGCCCGATCGTGGGTTCTGGGGCTCAGTCCTGGTGGTGGTGATGGCGCTGGCCTTGTTTGCCTGGCCACAGATCACTCGCCAGATGCGCGGAGCAGTGCTCGAGATCAAGAACCTCGAGTTCGTGGACGCCGCGACAGCGATCGGTGCGTCGAAGATGAAGAACCTCCGCCGCCACATCGTCCCCAACGCGTTGGCTCCGGTCATCGTGACGGCGACCATCTCGTTGGGCGTGTTCATCGTCGCCGAGGCATCGCTGTCCTTCCTCGGCTTGGGCCTCCCGCAGAACGTCGCCTCGTGGGGCAACGACCTGTCTGACGCCCAGCTGCAGGTTCGTTCCGGACAGCACCTCAATGTCATGTACGTGCCGGCGGCTGCATTGGCACTCACGGTGCTCGGCTTCATCCTGCTGGGCGAAGCAGTACGCGAAGCCCTCGACCCGAAGGCGAGGAAGAAGTGAACAACAACGCACCGCTCCTCCAGATTGAAGACCTAAGCGTCGGCTTCACAGCCGGCAAGCAGATCCTGACGGCGGTCGACCAGGCCAACCTGACGATCTATCCGGGACAGACCATCGCGATCGTGGGCGAGTCCGGTTCGGGCAAGTCGACCCTCGCGCACGCCGTGATCGGTCTGCTGCCCGGAACCGGCAAGGTGACCGGCGGTTCCATCAAGTTCGA
>JAKFCR010000202.1:0-12837 GCA_036676545.1 Aeromicrobium sp.
GATCAGCCTGCTCGCGTACGGGCTGGACGTCTCATACGTGCTGGTCACCGGCGGTGTCGTCTCCGCGACCCCGGCCCTTCGCCAGGCCATCCTCGATGACCTGCGAACGGACGAGAGCACCTCGCTCGGCAAGCTCGCCGCCATTGCAGATCGAGTTCGGTGGCTGCCGTCGGACTACCCCGCCGGAGCGCTCGGAGCAGCGCTGCTCGGAAGGGACCCTGCATGGAGGTCCTGATCGTCGACGATCCCGGCACCGTCGCGGCCGATGCCATCTCCCAGCACGTTCGCCCCGGTGCGGTGCTCGGGCTGGCGACCGGTTCGTCGCCGTTGCCGGTCTATCGAGAGCTGATCGAGCGGCATACGCGAGGAGGCCTCAGCTTCGCCGGGGTACGAGCGTTCGCCCTCGATGAATATGTCGGGCTGGCTCAGAGCCATGCGGAGTCCTATCACTCGGTGATCCGCCGCGAGTTCACCGATCACGTCGATCTCGATCGCGTTGACGGACCAGACGGCGAGGCGGCAGACATTCCTGCCGAGGCCGCGCGCTACGAGGCGGCGATCGCCGAAGCGGGCGGTATCGACGTGCAGCTCCTTGGCATCGGCACCGACGGCCACATCGGGTTCAACGAGCCCGGCTCGTCGCTCGCATCCCGTACGCGGGTCAAGACGCTCACCCAGCAGACCCGCGAGGACAACGCCCGCTTCTTCGACTCGGTCGACGACGTGCCGCACCACGTACTGACGCAAGGACTCGGCACGATCCTCGACGCCAGGCACCTCGTGCTGATCGCCACCGGCTCGAGCAAGGCGGGAGCGATTGCCGCCGCTGTCGAGGGCCCGGTGAGCGCGTTCTGCCCCGCGTCGGTCCTCCAGCTCCACCAGCACGTCACCGTTGTCGTCGACCCGGCTGCCGCAGCCCAGCTCAAGCTCGCCGACTACTACCGATTCACGGCGGAGAACAAACCCGATTGGCAGCGCTTTTGAACCCCATTAGCGGCTACTCTGCAATGGCAACACCCACCCATCACTTGGATCGTCCGGCACGTACCTGCCGGTGAAGGGATTGACCAGCATGTCCTCAGTAACGTTTGACAAGACCACCCGAATCTTTCCGGGTCAGGATCGCCCAGCAGTCGACAAGCTCGAGCTGCACGTCGAGGACGGCGAGTTCCTCGTCCTCGTCGGACCATCAGGATGTGGCAAGTCCACGTCGCTGCGTATGCTCGCCGGCCTCGAAGAGGTCGATGAGGGACGCCTCCTAATCGGTGACCAAGATGTCACCGACCTGCCGCCCAAAGACCGCGACATCGCGATGGTGTTCCAGAACTATGCGCTCTATCCGCACATGACGGTCGCCGAGAACATGGGCTTCGCGCTCAAGATCGCCGGCGCGAGCAAGAGCGACATCGCGGAGCGCGTCGCCGACGCCGCCAAGATGCTCGACATCACCGAGTACCTCGGCCGCAAACCCAAGGCACTCTCCGGCGGTCAGCGCCAGCGAGTCGCCATGGGACGCGCGATCGTACGTTCGCCGCGGGTGTTCCTGATGGACGAGCCGCTGTCCAACCTCGATGCCAAGCTTCGCGTGCAAACTCGTACGCAGATCGCCCAGCTGCAGCGCAGGCTCGGAACGACGACGGTCTACGTAACTCACGACCAGGTCGAGGCCATGACGATGGGCGACCGCGTGGCCGTGCTCAAGGACGGCATCCTGCAGCAGTGCGCGGCGCCGCGTGAGATGTATGACCGCCCAGCCAACTTGTTCGTCGCGGGGTTCCTCGGATCGCCGAGCATGAACCTCATGGAGCTGCCGATCACCGACGGCGGCGTTCGGTTCGGCGACACGGTCGTTCCGGTCGCCCGCGGCACCCTCGCCGGTGCCGACGCCAAGACCGTCACGCTGGGCATCCGCCCCGAGAACCTCGAGCTGTCCACCGCGGGTCTCCCCCTCGAAGTTGACGTCGTCGAGGAGCTCGGCGCCGACGCATACGTATACGGACGTGCCGACGTCAGCGGTGCTGGCGTTGACGGGCAGACGATCGTCGCGCGAGTCGACTGGCGCAAGCCACCGACCAAGGGTGAGCACATCTTCCTTGCGCCGTCCGATCCCACGGCAATCCATCTCTTCGCAACGGAGACGGGCCACCGCCTCAGTTGACAATGATTCTCAAGTAGTTGAGAATCATTGTCATGAAGAAGACCCTCGCCCTGCTCGCGATCGCCCCACTCGTTGCCCTCCTTGCCGCCTGTGGTGCGGGCGCGAAGGACAATGGGAAGACCTCGGTCGTCGCATCGTTCTACCCGTACGCATTCATCGCCGAGCAGGTCGGGGGCTCCTTCGTCAACGTGCAGAACCTCACCTCTCCCGGGGCCGAGCCGCATGATCTCGAGCTCAAGCCCAAGCAGGTCGCTGCCGTACAGGAAGCCGACCTGGTGATCTACCAAGAGCACTTCCAAGCCGCCGTCGACACCGCCATCGAGCAGGCTGGGCGCACCAAGAAGGACACCGTCGACGTGGCCTCGCTCATCACCCTCGACCCCGCGGTGGAAGGTGGCGAGGAGCACGAAGAGCCCGGCGTCGAGCACGAGGACACCGATCCACACGTGTGGCTCGACCCTCAGAACATGCGTGTCATCACCAACGCCGTCGAAGTCCAGCTCTCGAAGGCGGACTCATCCCACAAGGATGAGTACCGCGCCAACGCGGACCGGCTGCTCGCGAAGCTGGACAAGCTGGGCGCCCAGTTCCAGGAAGGTCTCGCGACCTGCCGCACTCGCACGATCGTCACGAGCCACGCCGCGTTCCACTACCTCGCCGCGCAGTTCAATCTGACCCAGGTGCCGATTGCCGGGATCGATCCGAGCAACGAACCGTCGCCGTCGCAGCTCGCCGACATCACCAAGCTCGTCCGCAAGGACGGCATCACCACGATCTTCACCGAGGAGCTCGTGAGCCCGGCGATCGCCGACACGATTGCCCGAGAGACCGGCGCCAAGACCGCTACGCTCGATCCCATCGAGGGACTGTCAGACGACACAAAGGATGAGACCTACGTGACGCTGATGGAGAAGAACCTCGCAACCCTGCAGAAGGCGAATTCCTGTACATGACGAAGCCCTTGGTCGCGCACGGCGTCACGGTCTCTTTCGAGGGCCGTGACGTTGTGCGTGGTGTCGACCTCGAGGTCGGCGAGGGTGAGTTCGTCGCCCTGCTCGGATCCAACGGCTCGGGCAAGTCGACGCTGGTGCGCGCTGCGATCGGTCTCGTGCCGATGAGCGCGGGCACCGTTGAGCTGTTCGGCACTCCCCTCGCTGACTTCCGCGAGCGTCGACGACTGGGCTACGTACCGCAGCGGTCTCGCGCGGTCGCGGGGGTGCCCGCGACCGTACGCGAAGTCGTCGCCAGCGGGCGTCTTGCCTATCGCCCGTATGTTGGTCGCAATTCGTCCAAGGACAATGCCGCGGTAGCCGCCGCCATTGCTCGCGTGGGGTTAGCCGATCGCAGCCGCTCGGCGCTCGACGAGCTTTCGGGCGGTATGCAGCAACGCGCACTGATCGCGCGAGCCCTCGCGACCCAGGCCGAGCTACTCGTCATGGATGAGCCGACCGCCGGAGTCGACCACGAGAACCAACAGGTGCTTGCCGAGCTACTGGGTGCGCTCGTCAAAGAAGGCGCCTCCATCCTGCTCGTCGCCCACGAGCTTGGGCCTCTCCGTCAGCTGATCGATCGCGCCGTGGTGCTCGACGCCGGCACGGTCGCGTACGACGGACCCGTCGATGGCGTCGTGCACGAGGACCACTCTCACGTGCACCACCACGCGGAACATGAGCGCAACCCAGGCGTCCCCGGCGAAGGGGTGATCTGATGTTCGAGTTCCTCGACTACAAGTTCATGCAACTTGCGCTGGTTGCGGCGGTGTTCACCGGGCTCGCTGCACCAGCGATCGGCACGTTCCTCGTGCAGCGCCGCCTCGCGCTGCTGGGTGACGGTCTCGGCCACGTTGCCCTCACAGGTGTCGCTCTCGGCCTGCTCACCCACGTCGAGCCGATCGTCACCGCCGTGATCGTCGCGTCGATCGGCGCCATCGTGATCGAGCTGCTGCGGATGTATGCCCGTACCAGCGCCGACGTAGCACTGGCGATGCTGTTCTACGGCGGAATCGCCGGCGGCATTCTCATTGCCGACCTCGCCGACGAGAGCGCGGCAGCACTCAACGTCTTCCTGTTCGGCTCGATCACCACGGTCTCGTCCGGAGACCTCGTTCTCGTCGGGATCCTCGGAGCGATCGTGATCGCACTTTCGATCGGACTGTCGCCGCAGCTGTTCGCGGTGTGCCAGGACGAGGAGCACGCCAGGGTCAGCGGCGTGCCAGTCCGCGCCTACAGCATCCTGATCGCGATTCTCGCTGCCGTCACGATCACGGTCGCCATGCGTACGGTCGGCCTGCTGCTCGTATCGGCATTGATGGTTGTTCCCGTTGCAGCGTCGCAACAACTCACCCGGAGCTTTCGCACCACCCATTTCGGCGCGATGGGGATCGGGCTTGTCGCTGCTGTTGGCGGCGTCGTCGCCAGCTACCAGATCGATACCCAGCCCGGCCCGACGATCGTGATCCTTGCGCTGGCAATCTTTGCAATCGCTGCCCTTGCCGGAGCGCTGATGAGCCGCTCACGCAGCCGTCGGCGCCGGGTAGATTACGCCTAGGAGGACACATGGTCGAGGCAACACGCAACACCCGTCAACGACGCGCCGTCGTGGCGATCCTCAACGACCTCGATGGCTTCGCCAGCGCCCAGGAGATCCACGACGCGCTGACCAAGCGCGGCGACTCAGTCGGCCTGTCGACGGTCTATCGCAGCCTCCAGGTCCTCGCCGAGTCCGCCGAGATCGACGCCCTCCGCAATGACGAGGGCGAAGTCCTCTATCGGCAGTGCAGCGCGGGCCACCACCATCACCTGGTCTGCCGTACCTGCGGCCGTACGGTCGAGGTCGAAGGTCCGACAGTCGAGCGCTGGGCGGACAAGATCGCGGAGGAGAACGGATTCCGCGACGTGTCACACACGCTGGAGATCTTCGGCACCTGCAACACGTGCGCATGACAATTCGCACGGTCTCGGGTGATGCGCTGACGGCGCAGGACGTCTACGACATCTGGAAGATCCGCGATGCGGTGTTCGCGTTCGAGCAGCACGTCGAGGACACCGATGCCGACGGGCGCGACCTGCTCCCCACGACAACTCACATGTGGCTGGCCGATGACCAAGGCCCGACGAGCTATCTGCGCGTTCTGGACGACGGACACGTGCATCTTGGGCGGGTCTGCACTCGCCGGGATCAGCGGGGCCTCGGGCTGGCGGGACAGCTCATGGCTGAGTCCACTCGCCTGTGGGGCGACCGCGAGATCGTCCTGAATGCCCAGTCTCATCTGGAGAAGTGGTACGAATCCTTCGGCTATGCGCGCTCGGGCGAGGACTTCGACGATGCGGGCATCCAGCACACGCCGATGGTTCGTCCTGCCTCTTAGTCGGCTTCGATCACGACGTTGACCGCCTCGGTCACGTCTCCCTCGATCGTCGTCCCGTAGTCGTTGAGCGCATCAGCGGCGGCCTGGAACTGCGCGGCATAGCTGAACGAGAAGCTCTTCCGATCGTCGATCCGGTTGGCGAGCAGCGTGGCCTGGTCGACGACGTATTGCGCGGCGTCATGGATCGTCGTGGCGAGCTTCTCCTGGCCCTTGGGCACCGGCACAGCGTCGAAAGCGTCCCGAGCATTCGCGAACGCCGGGATCAACCGGGATCGCACCACTCCACTGCTGGTGATGACACTGGCTCCGATGTAGTCGGTGGCGCGCATCTCGAGCAGCTTGCGCGCCTCGGCGATGAACCTCTCGGCAACCTTCGCTTCCTTGAGCTGGCGCCCCAGCCGCTTGTACGGCCCGAGCAACGTCGACCGCACATCGATGGCCTCGCGATACGTCGAGGAGTTCTGCCGCCCGTACGCCGACGTGCTCGGCAGCTTCGGCGGTTTGGCAATCGCTGAGTTGAGGGCACGTGTGATCTCGTCGAGCTTCGTGGAGTCAGCAGCCTTGATCGACTTGGCGACGCCCGCTTGGAACTCGGCCGCCGCCGACAGGTAGTCCCGACCGATCGCCTCAGCCTTCGCGACCTGTTCGTCCTGACGCTGGTTCTGGGTGACGATGAGGCCACCGATCGCTGCGCCGACCACCAAGGTGATCAGCACCGGCAGCACCATCGCTGCCCTACGTGCACTCATGGGGTCAACGCTAGCTAGTGGTCAATACGAGGATCCACGCCGTGCTTGCGCAGCCCGTACGTGAATGCGTCCACCAGTGCCTCCCACGAGGCCTCGATGATGTTGGCTCCGACGCCGACCGTGACCCATGCATCCTTGCCGTCCGTCGTCTCGATCAGGACGCGGGTGATGGCGTCCGTGCCGTGTCCCTGGTCGAGGATGCGTACGCGGAAGTCGATGAGGTGGAATCGGGCGACATCGGGATAGACCTGCTCGATCGCCTGTCGCAGAGCATGGTCGAGCGCGTTGACCGGGCCGTTGCCCTCACCGATGACAGCGAGGCGCACTCCCCCGGCGGTCAGCTTGACCGTCGCTTCGGACACCGCTTCGTCGCCACGCGTCGACTCGGCAAGCACCCGCCATGACTCGACATCGAAGTACGACGGGCGAGCGCCCTCCATCTCCTCGGCGAGCAGCAGCTCGAACGATGCATCGGCTGCCTCGAACGTGTAACCGTCCTGCTCCATCTGCTTGACCCGGTCAGTCACCCGAGCAAGCCGCTTGGCATCGTTGGCCAGGTCGTAGCCCAGCTCCTTGCCCTTGAGCTCGATCGTTGCGCGACCGGCCATCTCTGAGACGAGCAGTCGCATGTCATTGCCGACCAGGGCGGGGTCGATGTGCTGGTAGAGGTTGGGATCGACGCGGATCGCGCTGGCGTGCAGTCCCGCCTTGTGCGCGAACGACGACACGCCCGTGTAGGGCTGACGAGCAGACGGCGGGTAGTTGGTGATCTCGGCGATGGCATGCGCGATGCGGGTGGCCTCGGCGAGCTTCCCCTCGGGCAACACCTGCATGTCGAACTTGAGCTCAAGGTTGGCGACACAGGTGATCAGGTCGGCATTGCCCGTACGTTCGCCGTAGCCGTTGATGCAGCCCTGCACGTGCGTGACGCCGGCCTGCACAGCAGCCATGGAGTTGGCGACGGCGCAGCCCGTGTCGTTGTGCGCGTGGATGCCGAGGCGGGCGCCGGTGGTCGCGACGTCGGTGACGATCTCGCTGACCCAGTGGGGCAGCATTCCGCCGTTGGTGTCGCACAGGATGACGACCTCGGCGCCGGCATCAGCCGCCGTCGCTGCCACCTCGAGCGCGTAGTCGCGGTTGGCGCGGTAGCCGTCGAAGAAGTGCTCCAGGTCGACGAAGACCCGCTGACCTTCTTCGCGAAGGTGGGTGACACTGTCGCGGACCATCGCGAGGTTCTCGGCGAGCGTCGTACGCAGTGCAAGCTCGACATGGCGATCGTGACTCTTGGCGACGAGCGTCACGACGGAGGCACCTGACCCACGCAGTGCCGCGACGAGCTCATCGTCCGCGGCGACGCCGTCAGCGCGACGGGTGGCACCGAAGGCTGCGAGGGTGGCGTGCTTGAGGTCGAGCTCCTTCGCGGCAAGCGCGAAGAACTCGGTGTCCTTGGGGTTGGAGCCGGGCCAGCCGCCTTCGATGTAGCCGACGCCGAGGTCGTCGAGGTGTCGGGCGATGTGCATCTTGTCCTGCACCGAGAGGTTGAGCCCCTCCTGCTGGGCGCCATCGCGCATCGTTGTGTCGTAGACGTGAAAGTCGCTCACGTGCTGCTTTCCTGCGCTCACTGGTCAATCCTTCGTCGTGTCATCGCGAGTTCATAAAAAAATGCCCCCCAAGCATGGGAGGCAGCGCGTCGGGTGAGTTTCTAGATCCCGGCGCGCCTGTCGATAATGATCGAGATGATCGTCATGTCGCTCAGTCTAGACTGAGCGATCTATGAGCGCCAGACCCGTACCGGTGCCGACCATCGTCACGATCGCGTACGTCGTGCTGACGGCCGAACCGCTCGACCGCGAGGATCTCGTCCCCCTCCCCGACCGGTCGCTGCTCCGCCTGCGCGGGAGTGCGGTGAATGACCTCGACCGGATGGAAGACCTGCCATTTCAGCGCATGGTGTCCCGCTCGGTCGGTCCAGGCGCGGCACGTCTCGCCGCCGACGAAGCACTGAGCGAGGCGCTCCAGCTCGCGCAGCTGCATGACGGCATCGTGCTCGACCTCCAGACTCCACGCGTCGTCGACACCGGATCGACTCCTCGACCAGCAGCGGAGATGTTCACCTTCGAGTACGACCTCGAGGACCTAGGCACGATTCGCACGCACGGCCTCAACGTCATCGGCTTGCCCGAGATCATTCTCCGCGGGGTGCCAGAGGACGAGCGACGCATGTACGACATGGTCGTGGTCGGGCTGGTGCATCGTCTTCTCGACGAATGGCCCGAGCACGACCCTGTCGGACCGGCGCGGGTCACGCTCGGCGACATCACGGCAGGCTACGAAGGCGGCGAGTCCACCGAAGCCGATCGGGGTGTTGACGTGCTGATCGACTATGACGCGCAGCTCCCGGCGCTGACCGTCGAGGTCATGACCAGCCCAGGCGAAGCGTTGTTCTAGGCCTTCTTGGGCTTGGGCGCCAGGTTGGCCAGCGTCTCGGGCTTGAGAATCGCTTCAAGCTTCTCGCGCGGCAGCAGTCCGCGTTCGAGTACGAGTTCTGCGACACCGCGCCCCGTGGCCAGCGCCTCCTTGGCAACCTCAGTCGCAGCGGCGTACCCGATGTAGGGGTTGAGTGCCGTGACCAGGCCGATCGAGTTCTCGACCTCAGCGCGCAAGTGCTCCACATTCGCGGTGATGCCGTCAACACACCGCTTTGCCAGCACCAGGACCGCCTCGCGCAGTCGGGAAAGGCCCGCTGACAGCGAGTAGCAAATGACGGGCTCGAAGGCGTTGAGCTGCAGCTGACCACCTTCGGCCGCCATCGAGACCGTGACGTCCATACCGATGATCTGGAAGGCGACCTGGTTGACGACCTCGGGGATCACGGGGTTGACCTTGCCGGGCATGATGCTCGACCCGGCCTGTACGGCGGGGAGGTTGATCTCGTTGAAGCCCGCTCGCGGTCCGGACGACAGGAGTCGCAGGTCGTTGCAGATCTTGGACAGCTTGACCGCAACGCGCTTCAACGTGCCGGAGTGCTGGACGAACGCACCGCAGTCCTGAGTCGCTTCGATCAGGTCGACAGCGCTCTCGAGCGGGAGTCCCGTCAGCTTGGCCAAGTGGTCACACGCCGCGGGCACATATCCCGCTGGCGCGTTGAGCATCGTGCCAATCGCGGTCGCTCCGAGGTTGATCTCGTGAAGCAACATCACCGACTCGGAAAGGCGGGCGCGATCCTCGCCGATCATCAACGAATAGGTGCGGAACTCCTGGCCGAGCGTCATCGGCACGGCGTCCTGGAGCTGCGTGCGACCCATTTTGAGCACGTCGTGGAACTCGTCGGCCTTGGCCGCGAACGACGCCTCAAGCACCTCCATCGCGTCGAGCAGCGCGTGCGTCGCCATGATGATCGCGATCTTCACTGCTGTCGGGTAGACATCGTTGGTCGACTGGCTGAGGTTGATGTGCTCGTTGGGGTGGATCGTGTCGTAGTCGCCCTTCTTGTGCCCCATCAGCTCAAGAGCGCGGTTGGCGATGACCTCGTTGGCGTTCATGTTGGTCGACGTTCCAGCGCCTCCCTGCATGACATCGACGACGAAGTGATCGTGCAACGCACCGGAACGAATTTCCTCGCATGCCCCGCGAATCGCCGCGTACCGCTCGTCGTCGAGCAGCCCGAGATCGTGGTTCGCCGCGGCCGCGGCCTGCTTGACCGCGGCAAGCGATTCCACGAGGTACGGACTGACCCCGATCGGGATACCGGTGATGGGAAAGTTCTCCAACGCCCGCAGGGTGTGTACACCCCAGTAGACGTCGGCGGGGATCTCGCGGTCACCGATCAGATCGTGTTCGGTACGCGTGACAACAGACATGTGCGCCTCCAGTGCAAGAGGCACGTCGTTGGGCCTCTAGGCCGACACTAGGGCACCAGAGGGCTCATTCCGAGCACCCCCCGACTGTACTGGCCAGTACAGTAAATTTCAGGCGGGACGAACCTGCTGGAGCCAGCCGTGACGATCGGGTGCGCGGCCGTACTGGATGTCGACCAGGGCGGCCCGGAGCTCGGACGTGACCTTGCCAGCTTCGCCGTCACCGGAGACGGCCTCTCCGCCATCCCACTTGAGCGAACGGATGGGTGTGACGACCGCTGCCGTTCCGCAGGCGAACACCTCGGTGATCGTGCCGTCGGCACAGCCGTCGCGCCACTCGTCGATGCTGACCCGCCGCTCGACGACATCGTGCCCAAGGTCGCGGGCCAGGGTGATGAGCGAGTCGCGGGTGATTCCCTCGAGGATCGAGCCGGAGAGTTCCGGAGTGACGATCGAGCCGTCGGACTGAACGTAGAAGAGGTTCATGCCACCCAGCTCCTCGACCCACTTGTATTCGGTGGAGTCGAGGAACGCCACTTGGGCACAGCCCTGCGCTGCGGCCTCTTGCTGCGGCAGCAGGCTGGATGCGTAATTGCCGCCGCACTTTGCGGCACCCGTGCCGCCGGCACCCGCGCGAGCGTACTCAGTCGACAACCAGATCGAGACTGGCTTGATGCCCTCCGGGAAGTAGGCACCGGCCGGCGAGCTGATGAGGCCGTAGGTCACATGCTGGCTGGGCCTCACGCCAAGGAACCGCTCGGACGCGAACATGAACGGACGGAGGTAGAGACTCTTCTCGTCACCGTGCGGAACCCACGCCGCGTCGACGTCGATGAGCGCCTTGATCGAGCCGATGAACCAGTCGGTTGGCAGCTCGGGCAGCGCGAGTCGATGCGCGGACCGCTGCATTCGTTCTGCATTCGCTTCGGGACGAAACAGCCAGATCGAACCGTCGGCGTGAGCGTAGGCCTTGAGTCCTTCGAAGACTTCCTGGGCGTAGTGAAGAACGGCAGTGGCCGGATCGAGCGACAGCGGGCCGTACGGCACGATCCTCGGGTAGGCCCAGCCTTCGTTGAGGGTCCACTTGGCCAAGAACATGTGGTCGGTGAAGAAGTTGCCGAAGCCTGGGTTCGACATGATCACGCCAAGCTCGTCGGATGTCCGCGGATGCGGGTTCAGCTCGACGGTAGGGGCGAACGCGGGCGATGCAGTCATAGGAGTCACGGTAGTACTTTCTGGGGTCGGAGGGTAATGGTCGTTAACCGACCGATACGCCTCCGGCCACGCGCGCTGCGATGGCCTCTCCCACCTCCTCCGTGCTGCGGGGAGAGGTGCCACGTGAAGCGATGTCGGATTCGACTGCTGCGTTGATCTGGGCAGCCGCGGCGGGCAGGCCCAGGTGATCGAGCAGCAGTGCGGCCGAGAGGATGGCGGCAGTCGGATCTGCCTTCGACTGGCCGGCGATGTCAGGCGCTGATCCGTGGACCGGCTCGAACATGCTAGGTGCCGTGCCATCGGGGTTGATGTTGCCGCTGGCGGCGACACCAATGCCACCCGTGACGGCAGCAGCGAGGTCGGTCAGGATGTCGCCGAACAGGTTGTCGGTGACGATCACGTCGAACCGCGAGGGATCGGTGACCAGGAAGATCGTCGCGGCATCGACGTGGAGGTAGTCAACGGCGATGTCGGGGAACTCGGTCGCGACTGCGTCGACCGTACGAGTCCAGAGGTGGCCCGCGTGCACGAGCACGTTGTTCTTGTGGACGAGTGTGAGCTTCTTGCGAGGCCGGGCCTGGGCGCGGGCGAAGGCATCGCGAACGACGCGCTCGACGCCGAACGCCGTGTTGACGCTGACTTCGGTTGCGAGCTCCTGCGGCGTGCCGACGCGGATTGCGCCACCGTTGCCGACGTAGGGGCCCTCGGTGCCTTCGCGGACCACGACGAAGTCGACGACTCCGGGGTTGGCGAGCGGTGTGGGCACGCCCGGGTAGATCTTGGACGGACGCAGGTTGACGTAGTGGTCGAGCTCGAAGCGCAGCTTGAGCAGCAGTCCTCGCTCGAGAGTTCCGGAGGGAACGGTCGGGTCGCCGACAGCACCAAGGAGGATCGCGTCATGGCCACGAATTGACTCAAGCTCGGCTTCCGGCAGGACTTCGCCAGTGGCGTGCCAACGCTTCGCACCGAGGTTGAACTCGGTCTTGTCGAAGGCGACACCGTGCTCGGCCGCGACGAGGTCGAGCACCTTGAGGGCCTGGGCAGTGACTTCGGGACCGATGCCGTCACCGGCGATGACGGCAAGCTTGTACGTGCGACTCATGGGCGTCATCCTACGGTCGTCGTCTCATGATTTGAAACAGCCGTCTTGTCATTTGGGACGCTCAGTTGTCGTCGGGACGGTCGTCGAGCTCGAGCTCGGGCGCTGGCTCATCACGCAGATGCGCCGGTCCCCACTCCATCAGGTACGGATCCATGCTTCCTTCTCCTTCGTTGGTGATTGCGCCGACGGAGTTGGCGGGGTCCGCCGTTCCGCCAGACACCAATGCCGGAGATCATCCGGAAAGGAGAGAGAGATGCATCAACAGATCAGGTCGTGATCTGGATCCCTGCGGCGGAACGGCGAGCCAATGCCGAAACTCCGCGGCAGGGGTGGCCCTAAGAGGCCCTGCCGCGGCAAGCGATTACTACGAGCTGCTGCTTCCGCATGTG
>JAKFCR010000203.1:0-2890 GCA_036676545.1 Aeromicrobium sp.
CCGCCGGAGCGCAAGGAGCCCTGGCGCCGTACGTCGAGCATCCACAAGGCACGAGGACGTCGCGCGTTGGCTGTCGTACGCGAGCTCTGGGAGACGCGCGACGGGATCGCCACCGACCGCGACATCACGCCCGGGCGCATACTCCCCGACTCGTCGATCATCGAGATCGCCGTCACCTCACCGCAGGACCTCAACGCGTTGAAGTCGATGAGGGTCATGAAGAACCGTGGGCCACGCCGATTCGTCAGCGAGTGGTTCGACGCCGTCGAGCGTGGGCTCGCGCTCGACGAGAAGCTGTTGCCGACAACGGGCCAGAAGATCGACGGTCCCCCGCCGCCGCGTGCCTGGGGCGACAAGAATCCCCCTGCAGCCGCACGCCTTGCCCGCACCCGCGAGGTCATCACCTCACTCGCAGAGAAGCACAACCTGCCACCCGAGAACCTGATCAGCCCGCAGCTCGTACGCAATCTCGCCTGGGAACCACCGGCGGAGCTCACCGTTGCCACGGTGTCCGATTCCCTCGCTTCGCAAGGCGCTCGTCAGTGGCAGATCGGGCTCATCGCAGAGCTGCTGACCGACGCGCTCGATGCACCCGAAGAGGCACCCGCGGACGTTCCGTCCGACTAGTGAGGCATGCCTTAGTAGGCTGTCTGCATGCTCGCCAACTTCCTGATCGGTCTGCGTGAAGGCCTTGAAGCCTCACTGATCGTCAGCATCCTGGTGGCCTACCTCGTGAAGTCCAACCGCAAGCACGAGATCCGGTACGTGTGGTTCGGCGTCGCATCGGCACTGGTCCTCGTGGTTGCCGTGTTCTCGGCGATCACGATCATCTTCGACCAGCTGACGTTCAAGACGCAGGAGATTGTCGGCGGCACCATGTCGATCTTGGCTGCCATCCTGGTCACCTGGATGATCTTCTGGATGCGACGTACGGCCCGCTCCCTCAAGAGCGAGCTCGAAGGTCAGATGTCGACCGCCCTCGGCCCCCTCGCCCTGGCCACTGTCGCCTTCGTGACGGTCGGTCGTGAAGGGCTCGAGACGGCCGCGATCATCTGGTCGACGATCATCGGCAGCACTACGGCCCAGCCCTTCATCGGCGCGACGGGAGGCATCCTGGTCGCGGTCGTGCTCGGCTTCCTGATCTATCGCGGTGCCATCCGCATCAACCTCAGCACGTTCTTCAACATCACCGGCGCGCTTCTGATCGTCGTCGCGGCCGGCGTTCTCGCGTACGGCATTTTCGACCTGCAGGAGGCGCGCGTCCTGCCCGGCTTCAGCGATCGGGTCTTCGACATCTCGTCGACGATTCCGCCTGACAGCTGGTACGGCACGTTGCTCAAGGGCACGATCAATTTTCAGCCCGACCCCTCGTGGCTACAGGTCATCGCCTGGGTCGGCTACCTCGTACCGGTCTTGTGGCTCTATCTCCGCAAGCCGAAGCAGGTCGCCACGAAGTCCGAACCGGCAAGCGTCACAACCTCCTGATTTCAGGTATTGCCGGTTACGGTGGTCGCATGAAACGAGGGGGCTTGGATGACTGAGCGGTTCAAGAAGCCTGCTCTGCCTGGCTCCGAGCTGTTCGAGGCTCAGGCTGATGGCACCTCCGACCCCGCCGAGATGGCCGCCGCTGGCCACCGCATCGCCAACCTCCTCGTACGCGGTCCGCGCAACGACGCGGACCAAGGACTGGTCGACCGGGTCCTGCACCTCGCCGACGCCGAAGGGCTTGGCGTCATCGCTGACCTCTGGTCCAACGCCGCCGCTGACACCGTCGCCGGATCGCTGTGGCGCCTCTACCTGCTGCGTACGTGGGTCTACCGCTCACCCGAGCAGGCAGCGCGCGAGTATGCCGCTGGCAAGGCCTATGCGCCCGTCCACGAGGTACTCGCCGGTGTCGTCGATCCTCCGGGCCCGGACGAAGTCATGGCTTTGGTCGACACGGTGATCCGCGGTGTCGTCGGTGAAGACTTCGACGTGACCCTCGATCGTGCCGCGGCGTTTGCACACATCGTTGGTGTCGGTCGCGGCCAGCTCGAGTCCGGCGATCCGCACAGCGCGGCCAAGTTGGTCGACACTGCGATGCACCTCAGGCACTGCGCCGAGCTCGAACGCGCGGCACGTCTGCACTGATTGCAGTTGAGGTCGAGGGCGCGTCAGTTAGGCTTGTCTACGCGTCGGGCTGTGGTAGCCCCGGGACCTAAAATCAGCCGCTTCGAGCGGCCACGCGCCGTGAGGCGCTTCCCAGCCCGGCGCATCATCTTCAGGCGTACGTCGTGTACGACTGCTCCGGTTTGCCGATCAATGCGAGCTCGTCAAGGTCGCCGGCTGAGGGCGTCCACTGCCCTGCTGCTGCGTTGGCTGCGATCTGCTCAGGCTTGGTCGCGCCGGCGATGACACTGGCGACTGCGGGCTGGGCGGCGAGGCCGCCGATGGCCAGCTCGAGGATTGAGATGTTGCGGGAGTTCGCGAATGCTTCGAGCGCCTCGATCGTGTCCCAGTTGGCCGCTTCAAGGCGATGCGTCTGCACGGCGAGCCTCGTACCTTCAGGGGCCTGTTCACCTCTCCGGTACTTGCCGGTGAGTAATCCGTACGCCAGCGGAAAGTACGGCAGGATGCCCACGCCCAGCTCGAGGCAAGCCGGTACGAGCTCGGTCTCGGCGGTGCGGTTGTAGAGCGAGTACTCGTTCTGCGCGGTGACGAACGATGCGTACCCCTTGGTCTTCGAGACCCAGTCCGCATCCACGGCTTGCCAAGCCTGCAGGTTGGAGCTGCCGATCGCGCGCACCTTGCCCTCGACGACCAGCTCGTTGAGGGCCCCGAGAGTCTCCTCGATCGGCGTCTGCGGGTCCGGGGTGTGCAGCTGGTAGAGATCGACGTGGTCGGTGCCGAG
>JAKFCR010000204.1:0-3253 GCA_036676545.1 Aeromicrobium sp.
TGCGGGCGACCAACGGCGCCGGAGACCTCGCGACATTGGTGCGGCTGTTTGCACTCCAGGTTCCGGTCGACCGCCGTCGCGTCGACGCTGCACTTCCCGATCTTGTCGAGCCGCTCTCCGCCGCCAACATGTTGCAGCTGTCGGGTGACGAGGTCCGCGCGTTGGTCGACATCAGGCCGTACGGCGACGAGTCGCACGACTGGTGGATCGTGTGCGACCCGACCCCAGGACTCAACCCTTCGACAAGCTCAGGGACCGGGGGAGCAGTCGCCATGAACCCAGAGCACGTGCTCGGCATCAGCGAGGCCTCGTCGTCACTGGCGCAGCTGACCGTACGCGAACCGGTCGGCCGAGCTCTCGACCTCGGCACGGGGTGTGGTGTGCAGGCGCTGCACCTTGCCCAGCACTCCGACACTGTGGTCGCCACAGACGTGAACCCGCGAGCCCTACAGATGGCGCGGTTGACGGCGTCGCTCAACGAGCTCGCCATCGACGTACGCGACGGCAGCCTGTTTGACCCTGTGGCGGGGGAGAAGTTCGACCTGATCGCCACCAACCCGCCGTTCGTGATCTCACCACCCGGCGCCGACGTGCTCGTCTACCGCGACTCGGGAATGCCTGGCGACAGCGTCGTACGCCATCTCGTTGAGAACGCTGCAACGCACCTCAACGAGGGCGGGTGGTGTCAGATCCTCGCCAACTGGGCACACCACGATGGTCGTGACTGGCGCGCCGACCTCGACGAGTGGTTCGCCGGCAGCCCGCTCGATTCGTGGGTCCTGCAGCGCGAGCTCGTAGATCCGTCCGAGTACGTCGAGATGTGGCTGGCCGACGCGGGACTGAACACCGCGCCCGATTACATCCAGCGCTACGACGCCTGGCTCGACTGGTTCGCCAGCGAACGTATCGATGCTGTGGGCTTCGGCTGGCTGAGCATGCGGCGTACGGGTGAGGCTCCGACTCGGCTGTTCGAGGAGTGGACGGGCGAGATTGCACCGCCGATCGGCCCGAGCGTCGCGGCGTGGGGTCACCGGGTCGACGTGCTGCGACACCCAGCTGATGCTGACCTGCTCGAACGAGCATGGAAGCACGCTCCCGACCTGGTTGAAGAGACGCGCGGTCCGGTCGGCGCTGAGCATCCCGCGTCGATCGCGCTTCGCCTGCAACACGGCGTACGCCGAGCGCGCCAGGTCGACACGGTCGAGGCAGGACTGGTCAGCGCCAGCGACGGCGATCTCACAGCAGGGCAGATTCTCGACGCACTCGCGACGCTTCTCGAGCGCGATGCCAGCGAGCTGCGATCGACGTACGCAACGTCAGTACGACAGCTCGTCGAGGACGGCTTCCTGCTGTCGCACCAACCCGCGAAGATGCGCTCCTAGCCTGCGGGAGTCTCCTCGATGGAGTGACTGTCTGGCTTGAATGCCGGGATTAGCTGACCGCCCCAGGCCAGCAAGGCAATGGCCGTGGCAATCAGACCGCCGACCACGAAGCCGCCCCACGCTCCCACCTCGTCGATCGCCACACCGATGACGGGCGAGCTCAAGGCGCCTCCGATCATGAACGACGTGCCCTGCCAGCCCATCGCTTCGCCACGACGGTCCTCGGTGGTGAGCTTCGCGATCCACTCGGTCGCCGCCGTCATGGTCGGAGCGCACAAGAACCCGGTCGGGATGACCCACAGCGACAGCGACCACACCTCGGTGCCGAGTCCGACTGGGATCGTCGTCAACCCGAGAGCGAGCAATAGATAGGTGGGGCGGATCGACTTGTTGAGTGATCCGTAGATCACGCCGCCGAGCAACGAGGACAGCCCCCACAGTCCGTAGGTGAACCCGATCGATCCCACGTGGTCAATCTCGCGGAGCTGGGCAACGATGCCAAGGTCGGCACCGATCAACGCTGCGAGCGTGCCGCCGGAGATGAGGAAGAGGAAGGCCAGCGGTACAGACATCCATGGACCCTTTGGCTCCGTGGACTCGACGACCGGCTCGTCCGGGTCAACCGCCGATCGGGTCGGCGGGTTGAGGCGCAGGAACATCAGTCCCGCCACGACCTCGGTCATACCGATCACGAACAGAGCCCAGGCAGCACTCGCCTGCGTGACAAGCACGACTCCGACCGCAGGACCGATGATGAAGCTCGCCTCGGCCACAACGCTGTCGGCGGAGAAGGCCGTACGCCGCAGCCGCTCTTCGACCATGACGCTGAGCGACAGACGCACGATCGAGAAGATCGGAATGAGGAACAGGCCCATCACGAAAGACAGCGGGACCAGCAACGCATAAGAAGTGGAGAGAGCCGCGATCGGATAGAGGACGCCGACCGCGATGATCGACGGGATGATCGCCCGGCGCATGCCGAGCTTGTCGATCAGCCGTCCGCGCCATGGCGATCCCACACCGGCTCCGATGGTCGAGGCGGCTGCCACGATGCCGGCCTGGGCGTAGGTGCCGTCAAGCGGCCCCACGACGAAGAGCGTCAGGACCAAGGGCGCCGCCATGGCCGGGATGCGGGCGAAGAACGCTGCAATGAACAGTGTTCGTACGGGCCTGTCGGCCCAAAGCTCCGCGTATCCCGAGAATCCCACTGAGCCATCCTGCCACCCCTGCGGAGACAGGATCTGGCTACTTGTCCTTGCCGGGTGGCTTCGGGGGCTTTCCATGGCCCGGGCGGTCTGTCGGCGTCGGCTGGATGGGGGCCGGATCCGCGGAGTCTGCCGGATCGTCCCTGGCGTTGTCGCTCGTGTCCTCGTTCTGTTCAGGGTCGGTGGACGACTCCGTCGCGGAGGGTGCGGGGGACGGCGGAATGACCGAGGGCAAAGCTGCTCGCTCGATGCTGCTCGACGGGATGGAGCTGCTGCTGACTGTCGGGTCGACCAGGGCGCCGCCGTTGCCCGTAGCAGTGTTGATCGCGATCGTCAGGGCGACGAGGCCAAGGAGACACGAGGTGGTGCGCACCGTGAGCTGGACCAGCTCCGGGCTGATCCTGAAGTCGACCCCGGCAGGAGGGGTGGAACGTCGATGCTTCGCCACGGGCCGCCTCCCTCCGAGTCGTGGTCGCCCCCTCGACGCGGACGATCGCCAGAATACCCACTGCGAGGCATTCGACCCCTCGGTGCCGCATTGGGTTGACGGTACGCGCTACGGTGTGCCTCGTCTGATCTAGAAACATTCGAACCGCGGAGAGAATTCTTGACCACCCTCGTCATAGTCGAGTCACCCAACAAGGTCGCCAGCATCGCTGGCTACCT
>JAKFCR010000205.1:0-3952 GCA_036676545.1 Aeromicrobium sp.
CAGCCGAGTGGGAGTATGGACACATGCGAATCGCTGAACACATCGTTGAGCTCATCGGCAACACCCCGCTGGTCAAGCTCACGTCCGTCACCACGGCAGGATCTGCCACGGTGGCCGCCAAGATCGAATACCTCAACCCCGGAGGCAGCGCCAAGGACCGCATCGCGGTCAAGATGGTCGACGCCGCCGAAGCCGCAGGCCTGCTCAAACCAGGTGGAACGATCGTCGAACCCACATCGGGCAACACCGGTGTCGGTCTCGCGCTCGTCGCCCAGCAGCGCGGCTACAAGTGCATCTTCGTGTGCCCGGACAAGGTCAGTGAGGACAAACGCAACACGATGAAGGCGTACGGCGCCGAAGTCGTCGTGTGCCCGACCGCCGTGCCTCCGGAGCATCCCGACAGCTACTACAACGTCTCCGACCGCCTCGTGCGCGAGACCGAAGGCGCCTGGAAGCCCGACCAGTACTCCAACCCGGCCGGCCCCGAGAGCCACTACGAGACGACCGGACCCGAGATCTGGGCCGACACCGACGGCAAGGTGACCCACTTCGTCGCCGGCGTCGGAACCGGCGGCACCATCACCGGCGTCGGTCGCTACCTCAAGGAGATGAACCCGGACATCAAGGTGATCGGCGCCGACCCCGAGGGCTCGGTCTACTCCGGCGGTACGGGTCGCCCCTACCTCGTCGAAGGCGTCGGCGAGGACTTCTGGCCCAGCGCGTACGACCCCTCGATCCCTGACGAGATCATCGCCGTCTCCGATGCCGACTCGTTCGACATGACGCGTCGCCTGGCTCGCGAAGAAGGCCTCCTCGTCGGCGGCTCCTGCGGTATGGCCGTCGTGGCAGCCCTGCAGGTCGCCGAGAAGGCCGGACCCGACGCCATCGTCGTCGTACTGCTCCCCGACGGCGGGCGCGGCTACCTCTCCAAGGTCTTCAACGATGACTGGATGGCGTCCTACGGCTTCCTCCGCGAACCCCTCGACGGCCACGTACACGAGATCACCGTGGGCGACCTGCTCCGCAGCAAGACCGGCGGCATGCCGGCACTGGTTCACACGCACCCCTCGGAGACGATCCGCGACGCGATCGAGATTCTCCGCGAGTACAACGTCTCGCAGATGCCGGTCGTCGGCCCCGAGCCGCCAGTCGTCATCGGTGAGGTTGCGGGCAGCGTCACCGATCACGCCCTGATCAGTGCCGTGTTCGAGGGCCGCGCACAGCTCACCGACGCCGTCTCCGAGCACATGGAGCCGCCGCTGCCGCTGCTCGGCTCCGGTGAGAGCCTCGACGACGCCCTGAAGGCGCTCAGCGAGAGCGATGCAGTCATGGTCGTCGAAGACGGCAAGCCGCTCGGCGTCCTCACCCGCCACGACCTCCTGGGCGTTCACGTATGAGTGAGAAGAAGAGCAAGGCCGACGAGGGCACCACTCAAGGCTTTGCGACCCGGGCGATCCACGCCGGTTATGTGCCCAATGCTGAGAACGGCGCGGTCAACGTGCCGATCTACGCGAGCTCGACGTTCCAGCAGGATGGCGTCGGCGGCATGCGATCGGGCTACGAGTACGCCCGCACCGGCAACCCGACTCGTACGGCACTTGAGGGCAACCTCGCAGCGCTTGAGGGCGGCTCGTACGGGCGCGCGTTCAGCTCCGGCATGGCAGCCACCGATTGCGCTCTCCGTTCGATGCTGCGCCCCGGCGATCACCTGGTGATTCCCAATGACGCGTACGGCGGGACCTTCCGGCTGATCGACAAGGTCTTCAGCCAGTGGGGTCTGACCTACACACCCGCCGCGGTCAACGACCTCGACGCGATCAAGGCAGCCGTCACCCCGGCTACCAAGGCAATCTGGATCGAGACACCGACCAACCCGCTGCTCAACGTCGGCGACATCGCGGCGATCTCCGAGATC
This sequence comes from Aeromicrobium sp., assembly GCA_036676545.1. GTDB lineage: Bacteria > Actinomycetota > Actinomycetes > Propionibacteriales > Nocardioidaceae > Aeromicrobium. The sequence goes on from JAKFCR010000205.1 coordinate 1,916, forward strand.
GCTCACGGCGCCAAGGCCAAGCTCGTCGTCGACAACACGTTCGCGTCGCCCTACCTGCAGCAGCCGCTCGCACTGGGTGCGGACGTCGTGCTGCACTCGACGACGAAGTACATCGGCGGGCACTCAGATGTGGTTGGCGGCGTGCTCGTCACCGACGACGAAGAGCTCGACGCAGCATTCGCATTCCTGCAGAACGGTGCCGGTGGTGTGCCCGGTCCGTTCGACGCGTACCTGACCCTCCGTGGGGCCAAGACACTCGCCGTACGCATGGACAAGCACTGCGACAACGCTGAGGCGATCGTCGACATGCTCGTAGGCCACCCCGCCATCGACTCGGTCCTCTACCCGGGACTCGACGGCCATCCCGGACACGAGGTCGCCACCAAGCAGATGTCGCGCTTTGGCGGCATGATCTCCGTACGCCTCAAGGGCGGCAAGCAGGCTGCGCTCGAGATGTGTGCACGCGCCGAGCTGTTCACGCTGGCCGAGAGCCTGGGCGGTATCGAGTCCTTGATCGAGCACCCCGGTGCCATGACGCATGCATCGACCGCCGGATCACTGCTTGAAGTGCCCGATGACCTCGTACGTCTCTCAGTCGGCATCGAGGACATCGCCGACCTGATCGGCGACCTGGAACAAGCCCTGAGCTAGTCCTCGGCTTGTTCAGGCAGTCTCTTCCTCATCGATCACAACAGGAAGACCAATCTGTTCGAAGTCGATCTCAGGGCGCTCTACGTCGTCGAGGACGGCGAACTCCGACTGGTCGAGGCGACGTGTCTGTGCCTCGATGAGCCGCGGCGTACCGATCACCCTGGACTCGTCGAGCCCGTCGAGCTTGCGAGCGGTCACGAGTACGCGCTGCTCGAGCGACCCGGCGAAGGCGTTGTAGTTGGACACGGTGCTCTCGATCGAGCGACGCAGCTTGTCGGAGTGCTCGGCCATCGTGGAAAGGCGCGAGTAGAGCTCCTTGCCCAGATCGAAGAGCCGCTTGGCGTCTTCGGTCAGGACATCCTGCTGCCAGGTGAACGCGACGGTCTTGAGCACGGCCCACAGGTTGACCGGCGTGGCCAGCAAGACGCCCTTGCCGAACGCGTAGTCCATCAGCGCCGGGTCAGCGTCGATTGCGGCGTTGAGGATCGACTCGTTGGGGATGAACGCGATCGTGAACTCGGGGCTCGCCTCGAGCCCTGTCCAGTAGCGCTTGCCAGCCAACGCGTCGACGTGTGCCTTGACCTGCTTGGCGTGCTGCGCGAGATGCTGGGCGCGCTGCGTGTCAGAGAGATCGGGCCGGTTGGATTCGATGAACGCCGAGTAGGGCACCTTGGCGTCGATCGCCATGTGCTTGCCGCCGGGCAGGTTGACGACCATGTCAGGGCGACGAGCGCCGGAGTCGGCCTCGATCGACTCCTGAGTGGTGAAGTCGACTCGGCGCAGTAGTCCGGCCGACTCGACCAGGGTCTTGAGCTGCGTCTCGCCCCATACGCCACGCGTGGAGTTGTTGCTCATCGCTGCGGCGAGGGTCTCGGCGGCGAGCTTGGACTTCTCGGCCGTCTCGCGGGTGACCTTTATCTGGGCATGGAGCTCACCGTGCTGCTGGTGGCGCTGCGCCTCGAGGTCGATGACCTTCTGGCTCATGGACTTGAGTTGGTCGGCGACCGGTGCCAGCTGTTGCAGGACCTTGCTCTCGGCCTGGTCAGCGGCGGCACGCTTCTGGGCATCCTGGCGGTGTCGCTCGACGATCTCGTCGTACTGGGTGCGTGCGGTTGCGAGCTGCTCACGCAGCCCGGTCACCGTGGCGCGAGACTCGGCGAGATCCTGCTCGATCTGGGCACGCATCGCGCTCTCGTCGTGACGGAGTTCAGCGAGTGCGGTGGCATGACGCGCCTCGAGCACGGCGGGTTCGGTGCCCTGCGCGGGGGTGCGACCGATGAGCCAGCCGACCACAAGGCCGAGCAGCAGACCGCATACGAGGACCACAATCAGTTCCATGTGGCCAGTGTGACAACTGGGACCGACACAATCGCGGAGGCAGGCCGG
>JAKFCR010000206.1:0-3099 GCA_036676545.1 Aeromicrobium sp.
CAGTTCGGCTACAGCCGAGCGGAACTGCTGTCGATGACGGTTGACCAGCTGATCCCCGAGCGATTCCGTGGCCGGCACAAGGGATTTCGCGAAGGCTTCTTTGAGCACCCCGACACACGTTCCATGGGTGCTGGGCGCGACCTGTTCGGCCTGCACCATGACGGTCGAGAGTTCCCCATCGAGATCGGACTCAATCCGGTCATCATCGACGACCGGCCGCAGGTGCTGGCCTCGATCATCGACATCACGGAGCGCAAGCGAGCAGAGGAGCGTCTCCTCCACGTGGTCGAGGCTGCCCCCAACGCGATGATCATGGTCAACTCGCTTGGGCACGTCGTGCTGGTCAACACACAGACCGAGAGGTCGTTCGGCTACTCGCGTGACGAGTTGCTGAGCATGAACATTGAGGACCTCATCCCTACCCGCTTCAAGGCCAAGCACGACGGCTACAGGAAGGGCTACTTCCACCAACCGAACCGGAGGGAGATGGGTGCCGGGCGCGAGCTGTTCGGGCGACGCAAGGACGGCAGCGAGATCCCGGTCGAGATCGGCCTCAACCCCATCCAGGTGCTGGATGAGCAACACGTCCTGGCCTCGGTCATCGACATCACTGAGCGGCTCGTCGTACAGGCGACCGAGAGTGCGGAGCGTGCTGATCGGTTGCGTCGGTCGATCCTCGACAGCCTGCCGTTCAGCATCATCGCGACCGAGTCTGACGGCGTCATCGTGACTGCCAACCCGGCAGCCGAACGCCTGCTTCGAGCGGAACGTAACGAACTGGTCGGCTCGCGCATCGACGAAATTCGCGACGGAAGGTTGGATCGAGTCCCATTGTTGGCGGCACGCCCCCATGGAGTAGATGAGAGGGAGGTCGAGTACCACCGAAGGGACGGGGTCGACGTACCCGTCAATGAGGCAATTTCGCTGATAGTCGACGAGGTCGGCGAAGTCACTGGCTACCTCGCTGTCGCGTACGACATCACACAGCGCAAAGAGGCCGAGGCGTTCATTCGGCACATGGCGCACTACGACTTCCTCACCGATCTCCCCAACCGCACGATGTTGTTCACCCGCCTCGACGCCGAGCTCGAGCGTGCCGCCCGCGAGCACACGGGACTGGCGGTCGTCATGCTCGACTTGGACCACTTCAAACGGGTGAACGACTCCTTGGGACACCACATTGGCGACGAACTGCTGTTGCAGATGGCGGCACGCCTGCGCAGCGAGGTTCGGGCGGAAGACCTCGTGTCTCGATTCGGAGGCGACGAGTTTGTACTCGTCTTCACGAATGTGCAGTCCGCGAACGAGCTGGCCGATCGGATCGCGGTTCTACTTGACCTGATCCCGGAGCCGCTGATCTGCAACGGGCATGAGCTGATCGTCACTGCGAGTCTGGGTGGCGCGCTGTTCCCGCAGGACGGTGCCGACTCCACGACGTTGCTCAAGCACGCGGACACTGCGATGTATCACGCGAAGAGTGCTGCCCGAAACTCGTTCCAGTGGTTCCACGACTCGATGCTCGACGAGACCAACGACAAGCTCGTGATGGCAGCCGCGCTTCGCCATGCTCTCGACCGCGGCGAGATCACGGTCGCGTACCAGCCCGAAATCAACCTCGCATCGGGTGAGGTCGTAGGTCTGGAGGCGTTGGCGCGGTGGCGTGATGCAGACGGCAACGACATCCCACCGGACCGGTTCATTCCGGTGGCGGAGGACAACGGGCTGATCATCAGACTGGGCGAGCACATCCTGCGTACGGCGTGTGCGGACACCATGCGGATCTCTGAGTCCCTGGGCCGTCCGATGCGGTTGGCCGTCAACGTGTCGCCGCGTCAGCTCCGAGACAAGGAGTGGCTCACGGTGCTCGAACGGGCCCTGTTGGACTCAGGCTTGTCGGGCCACCAGATTGAGCTGGAGATCACGGAGGGCATCTTCATGGAGGATCCCCGCACAGTCGTCGAGGTCTTGAATACCGTCCGCTCGCTGGGGGTCGCGATCGTCGTCGATGACTTCGGTACGGGCTTCTCGAGCCTCGCCTATTTGACCCGGTTCCCGATCGACAAGCTAAAGATTGACCGCTCGTTCATTGCCGATCTGGTCAACAGCTCAGCCGATGCGGCGATCGTCGACACGATCATCGTCATGGCGCACACGCTTGGCATCACCGTGGTGGCCGAGGGAGTCGAGACCGAGCAGCAAGAGATCTACCTACGAGCCAAAGGATGCGACCAGGCACAGGGATTCCGCTACAGCCGCGCTGTGCCTGCCGAGCAGTTTGCTGCTGCGGTTTCCTAGGCGGTCTGCTTCGCGGCGGCTCGACCCGCTGCGCGGCCGCTGAAGATGCAACCGCCGAGAAACGTGCCTTCGAGCGAGTTGTAGCCGTGTACGCCACCGCCGCCGAATCCGGCAACCTCACCCGCGGCATACAGGCCGTCGACGGGTGAGCCGTCTGTGCCGATCACGGCCGAGTCGAGGTTGGTCTCCAGGCCGCCGAGCGACTTGCGGGTGAGTACGTGCAGTCGCACGGCGATCAGCGGCCCCTTCTTGGGATCGAGAATCTTGTGCGGTGTCGCGACGCGGATCAGCTTGTCACCGCGGTAGGCACGAGCCTGACGCATGGCGGCGATCTGCAGATCCTTCGTGAAGTCATTGTCGAGCTCACGGTCGCGCTCCTCGATCTGGCGGCGTACGTCGTCGAGGCTGACGGGGGAGTCGGGCGTCAGCTTGTTCATACCGGCGACGAGCTCTTCGATCGTGTCGGCAACGACGAAGTCCTCGCCCTTCTCCTTGAACGCCTCGACGGGGCTAGTCGCGCCCTTTGAGAGCCGCTCCTTGACCAGTGTCTTGACGCTCTTGCCGGTGAGATCGGGGTTCTGCTCCTGACCTGAGAGGGCGAACTCCTTCTCGATGATCGCTTGGCTGAGCACGAACCACGAGTGGTCGTGGCCGCTCTGGCGCAGCAGCTTGAGCGTGCCAAGGGTGTCGAAGCCGGGCAGTCCGGGGATTGGGAGGCGCTGACCTGCACCGTCGAGCCAGATCGACGACGGGCCGGGCAGGATGCGGATGCCGTGCATGGGCCAGATCGGGTCCCAGTTCTTG
>JAKFCR010000207.1:0-6266 GCA_036676545.1 Aeromicrobium sp.
CGGCAGCCACACCCATCGCGCCGCCGGGATCTCGTCGGGCCGGAGCAGCACGGAGACCGCGATGCCTGATCCAGCCGGGGACTCCCACGTACGGTCAAGACGACCGCGGCCGGCGACCTGCAGATCGGTTGCGTGCACGGTCCCCTCAGGTGCCCCGGCGCGGGCAGCCTCGGCGACATCGGCGTTGGTACTGCCGGTCTGCTCGGTGATCACGACGTCGGTCCAGAACCGTCCCGGACCCGTCAGGGCTGTACGCAGCGCGCTGGCATCGAGCGGCGGCCGGTCGAGGTCGTCAAAGGGCATGAGAACAGACTCACATATCCCTCAAGGAGTCGACTCGTTACGCTGTGGCCCGTGACCAAGGCAAATAACCCCACGCCCGACGTGCTCGAAGAGCACCCCGAGCTGCACACCACAGCTGGCAAGCTCGCCGACTTCGAACGCCGCCAGGACGAGCTCCTCAACGAGCTCGCCACCCGCGCCGCCGAGAAGCAGCACGCCAAGGGACGCGGCAGCGCCCGCGAGCGCATCCACCAGCTGCTCGATGAAGGATCGTTCGTCGAGCTCGACGCGTTCGCCCGTCACCGCAGCACCGCATTCGGGCTGGAGAACAATCGTCCGCTCGGCGACGGCGTCATCACGGGCTACGGCACGATCGACGGCCGTCAGGTCTGCGTGTTCAGCCAGGACTTCTCGATCTTCGGCGGATCTCTCGGCCAGGTTTATGGCGAGAAGATCACCAAGGTCATGGACCTTGCGATCAAGTCAGGCTGCCCGATCATCGGCATCAACGAAGGCGCCGGAGCTCGCATCCAGGAAGGCGTCGTCTCGCTCGGCCTGTACGGCGAGATCTTCAAGCGCAACGTGCACGCGTCAGGCGTCATCCCGCAGATCTCCCTGATCATGGGCACCAACGCCGGCGGTCACGTCTACTCCCCCGCCGTCACCGACTTCGTCGTGATGGTCGACAAGACGTCCAACATGTTCATCACCGGCCCCGACATCATCAAGACGGTCACCGGCGAAGACGTCACGATGGAGGACCTCGGCGGCGCTCGCACGCACAACACCAAGAGCGGCAACGCCCACTACATGGGTGCCGATGAGGAAGACGCCATCGAGTACGTCAAGGCGCTCATCTCCTACCTCCCGCAGAACAACATGGAGGAGCCCGAGCCCTACGACACCGTCGCCGACCTTGAGCTCACCGATGTCGATCTCGCGCTCGACACGCTGATCCCCGACTCTGCCAACCAGCCCTACGACATGCACACCGTGATCGAGTCGATTGTCGACGACGGCGACTTCCTCGAGGTCATGCCGCTGTTCGCGCCGAACATCGTGATCGGCTACGGCCGGGTCGAAGGTCGCAGCGTCGGCATCGTCGCCAACCAGCCGATGCAGTTTGCCGGCTGCCTCGACATCGACGCCTCCGAGAAGGCAGCGCGCTTCGTACGCACCTGCGACGCGTTCAACATCCCCGTCCTGACCTTCGTCGACGTGCCCGGCTTCCTGCCCGGTACCGACCAGGAGTGGAACGGCATCATCCGTCGCGGCGCCAAGCTGATCTACGCATACGCCGAGGCCACTGTCCCGCTCGTCACCGTCATCACCCGCAAGGCGTACGGCGGCGCGTACGACGTCATGGGCTCCAAGCACCTCGGCGCTGACGTCAACATCGCCTGGCCATCAGCCCAGATCGCCGTCGTCGGCGCATCCGGTGCCGTCGGCATCCTCTACCGCAAGGAAATCGCAGCGGCAGACGACCCGGAAGCCAAGCGTGCCGAGCTGATGACCGAGTACGAGGACACACTCTGCAACCCGTACCTCGCTGCCGAGCGCGGATACATCGACTCCGTCATCGCGCCGTCGCAGACCCGCGCCGAGGTCGTCAAGGCTCTCCGTCTGCTCAAGACCAAGCGCGAGACCCTGCCGCCCAAGAAGCACGGAAACATCCCGCTGTGACCGACGAGTCGGTCGTGGAGACACCAGTCGCGAAGCCCGTGCTTCGGGTCGTCAAGGGTGACCTGACGCCCGAAGAACTCGCGGCACTCGTCGCCGTCATCGCGGCGCGCAATGCCGCGGCTGCTCACGCTGCCTCGCGCACGAAGACCGCTCCGCGCTCGCAGTGGGGCCACCCATCACGTGTTGCCCGTACCCCGCACCGCTTCGGCCCCGGCCAGTGGCGCAGCTCGGCGTTCGGCGGCTGATCGTGCCGCTCCGTCCGCTGGACGACACCTCCGCGGTCGACTGGTTTCTCGACGCAGACGCAGATTGGTGGACCCGGGTGTGCCTCGGGCCGCCTGGTTTTGAGGCATACGCGCGGCTTCAGCTCGTTGATGACGTCGACGGTGAGCTGGACCTCTCGACGGCGACGACGTCGGCACTTCGGCGCATCCTCCCGCGCCACACGTCAACTCCCGAGACATTCTTCGGCCAGTGGACCGGCAGCGGCTGGGATCCGCCCATCCGGCCGGGCCGTCTGAAGGCAGCCCTGTTCGGCCAGCTCGCGCCCGATGTCAATGCGGAAGTTCGCGACTACTGGCTGTTCGTCGGGGATCTCGATGACCTAGCCCCTTGGGACGACATACCTCACCTGATCTGGCCTGCGGACCACGCATGGTTCGTCGCGGCCGACGTTGATCCCGATTGGATCGGTGTCGGTGGAACTCGGACTCTGATCGACGAGATCTTGGCGAGCCCTGGTCTGGATGCAGCACCGTCTGCCTACGATGCATCGGACTGGGAGGTGCGATGACGCTGAGACCTCTCGCTGACCTCTCCGTTGCGGACTGGTTCGGCGACGTACGAGAGCTCGGCCCGGCCGGGTTCGAGTCATACGCCCGCGTGCTCCATCCGTGGCGCGAAGGCGCCGACGGCTCTGAGCGCATTGACGGCCATCTGCCGGATGACGAGCTGGCTGCCCTGTGCGACGTGCTCGGGCGGCACACCTCAACTGCCGAACGCTGCTTCTTCGCCTTGTGGGACGGGTATGGCGAGATCTACGGCGGCGATTCGGTTGCGTTCCTGACCACGTTCACCGGGCCTGCACCGTGGCCGGGTCGCCTGTTTGGCAAGCCGAAGCCCAAGGAGCCACCACCCCCGGCCTTCGCCGCAGCCGTGCTCGACGGACCCCGGCTCGTGGTCGGATCGCGCGACTACCTGCTGTTCTCCGGACCACTCGCTGACGCCGGTTCGTGGGGCGCGGCGGCGTACGGTGTCGGCGTGCCACGCGATCTCAACAGCCCCAACCTGTTCTGGCCCGACGACCACGCCTGGTTCGTCACGACCGACCTCGAAGGAACGTGGACCGGCGTCGGCGGAGCTGAGTCGCTGATTGAGGACCTGCTTGCCGATCCACGGCTCGAGGTCGTGCGTGCCCGCCACGAGGTGACCCCATGAGGATCGTCCTGGCATCGCAATCTCCAGCACGCCTTGCGCTGCTGCGCTCGGCCGGTATCCACCCCGAGGTCATCGTGTCGGGCGTCAACGAGGACCAGATCACGACGACAGACGCCGGCAACCTCGCCGCTGCGCTCGCCCAGCTCAAGTGTCGTGCCGTCGCACCTCAGGTCGATCCGGACACGCTGGTGATCGGCTGCGACTCTGTCCTGGCTTTCGAAGGTGAGATCTTCGGCAAGCCAGCCGGACCGGTTGAAGCAGCCGGTCGCTGGCGTCGGATGCGCGGCAAGAGCGGGGTCCTGCATACCGGCCACTGCGTACGCCGCGGCGCTGAGGAGTTCGTGGAGACGGCGTCCACGATCGTGCACTTTGCTGACATCACCGACGCCGAGATCGACGCGTACGTCGCCACTGGCGAGCCGATGAACGTCGCGGGTGCATTCACGATCGACGGCCTCGGCGGCGCGTTCGTCACCGGCGTCGAGGGCGATCATCACAACGTGATCGGACTGTCCTTGCCCTTGCTCCGCGAGCTCGTCGGCGATCTCGGAATCGCTTGGCCAGACCTCTGGCAGCGTCCGGCTCCCTGAGCCAGTTGGCATTTGTTCACCGAAAAGTGGGACAATGGTCAAACGATGGCAACCTCACCGCGGCGACGCCGCTACCACGCATCCAGTCCCTTCCAGGCAGGCCCGGAGGTTGTGAATGAGGTGTACGAAGTCGGTGCACGCGTCTCACACGACACCTACGGCCTTGGCCGCATCGTCAGCATGCAGGGCACGACCTCGGTTCAGGTCGACTTCGGCGACGGGGCAAAGCACATCCCGCTCCCCTGCGCCAAGATGACCAACCTCTGACAGTTCAGCCTTGGACTGACCGGCCCGCGAACGCTGCAATGCGCTCGTAGGCATTGGCGCCCTCCGGCGCAGCCTGCTCGGGGGCGAACGCGTCACCCCTGTTGTCATCGGTGAGCGACTTCGTCATGAACGCGTAGCCCGCTTCAGCCACCGCGGGATCAAGCTCATTGGTGTCGCGGCCCAGCGCCGTCGCGAGGTCCCACGTGTGCACTGCCAGCTCGGAGACGACCATGCCCTCGGGTGTCTCGGTGTCCGCTTCGAACGCCGCGATGATGTCGGCGGCAGCCTGACGAAGCACCGGCGCAGGACTGTCGTGGTGGGTGTCCAACGAGCTCCAGTCGGGCTTCCCGCCCTGCGCCATGACCGCCATCTGGGCAGCGCTGTTGGTCAGGTGGTTGGCAAGATCACGCACATTCCATTTGGAGCACGGAGTCGGCAGATCGAGCTGCTCAGCGGAGATGCTCTCGACGAGCGTGACGGCCTGATCGAGGCCTGCGGCAACTGTAGAAGGGCTCATACCCACAGTTAACCCGCGACCTCTGACATCTGCGACCGCGGCGGGTCGTCCTTATTCGACCGGGAGACCTAGATTGCGCGCAATGAGCATGCGCTGGACCTCTGAGGTGCCTTCGCCGATCTCGAGGATCTTGGCGTCGCGATAGAACCGGGCGACGGGGTACTCCTCCATGAAGCCGTAGCCACCGAACACCTGTGTCGCAACGCGAGTGGCGGTCACGGCGGACTCCGACGTGTAGAGCTTCGCGATCGAAGCGGCACGACGGAACTCCTTGCCGTCCGCGCCGGCGTCCTTCATGGCTGCTGCCTGGTAGACGAGCGCACGACCTGCCTGCGCCATAACGGCGAGGTCAGCGATCTGGAAAGCGACACCCTGCTTCGCACCGATCGGTATGCCGAACGTCGTGCGCTCCCCCGCGTACTGGACGCAGAGCTCGAGGCAGGCTTGGATGCAGCCGACCGCGAGAGCGGCGATCGCCACGCGACCGTCGTCGAGGGTGGCGAGGAACTGGGCGTAGCCACGGCCGCGCTGACCCAGCAGGTGATCAGCGGGTACGCGTGCGTCGACGAAAGACAAGGGATGTGTGTCAGAGATGTGCCAGCCGAGCTTGTCGTACGCAGGCTCGACGATGAAGCCCGGCGTGCCCGAGGGAACGATGATGGTCGAGAGCTCCGGGCGTCCGTCCTCGCGGGTGCCCGTACGCGCGGTCACGGTGACGAGCGACGTGTTGTCCGCGCCCGAGTTGGTGATGAACTGCTTCGCACCGTTGATGACCCACTCATCGCCGTCCAGCTCAGCCTTGGTCTTGGTGGCACCAGCATCTGAGCCGGCTCCGGGCTCGGTGAGGCCGAAACCTGCGAGCGCCTGTCCAGTCACGAGGTCGGGCAGCCACTTCTCCTTCTGCTCCTCGGTGCCGAACGTCAGGATCGGGTTGATGCCGAGACCAACCGCGCCTTCGAGTGTGATGCCGATCGACTGGTCGACGCGGCCGAGCTCCTCGATCGCAACACAGAGGCTGGTGAAGTCGCCGTCAGCCCCGCCGTACTGCTCGGGCGACGTCAGACCGAACAGTCCGAGATTGCCCATCTTCTGGATCAGATCGACGGGGAAGTGATGGTCCTTGTCCCACTTCGCAACGTGCGGAGCGATCTCCGCCTCAGCGAACTCACGGACGATTCCGCGGAAGGTCTCGTGTTCCTTGGACAAGGCAAAATTCATACGTCGATGTTAACAACCGTTAACCAAACTGCACAATCTCGCGGTCACCACCTCACCGCGAGTCGCTGAAACCGTACGTCCGGGTAACCAACCTCATACTCAGCGCACATCCTGGAACCCCTAGACTCACGAGGCAGCCCTGTCCCTTGTCGAGGAGAGCATTTCGTGAGCAAGCCCCTGTCCAAGGTCCTGATCGCCAACCGCGGCGAAATCGCCGTTCGCGTGATTCGCGCCTGCAAGGACTCCGGCATCGGAAGCGTCGCCGTCTACGC
>JAKFCR010000208.1:0-2038 GCA_036676545.1 Aeromicrobium sp.
ATGTAGCCGTCGGCGAGGCGCTGCGAAACAGCCTGGAACGTGCCGATCGGCCGCTGGAACTGCTCGCGCACCTTCGCGTACTCGGCGGTGAGGGTGAGTGCGCCTTCGGTGACACCGAGCTGCACGGCACAGCTGGCGACAGTCAGCAGATCAACCAGGCGCTGGGCAGCATCGCCGCTGCCGATCAGGCGATTAGCGGCGACCCGGACACCAGCAAGCTCGACGAGGCCAACGGTATCGCCATCGCTGAGCTTCTGCTCGTGGATCTGCAGGCCGGACGCGTCAGCATCGACCAGGAAGACACCGGTGCCGTCCGGTGTGGTTGCCGTGACCAGGAACGCGTTTGCGACAGCGGCCGCGTGCACGAGGTACTTGGTGCCGGTGAGCACGTACTCCGAGCCGTCGAGGGCGGCAGTCGTCGTGGGTACGGACGGTACGTACTCGTGCTCTTCGGCGATCGCTGCGCTGATGACGCCGGCGGCGTAGGCGGCGGCTTTCTGCTCGTCGGTGCCACGCTCGGAGAGGAACAGGCGTGCGACGGAGTCGACGCCGAGTGGGGCGGGGGCGACCGTTCGGCCGACCTCGACGAGCACGCGGCACAGCTCGAGGAACCCGAGACCGGCGCCGTCGTGCGTCTCCGGAGTCGTGAGGCTCAGCAGTCCGGCATCGCCGAGTGCCTTCCAGAGCACCGGATCGAAACGGTTGCCGCCGGCCTCGACCTCAACCAGGCGTTCGGTCTTGGTGTGGTCCTTGAGGATCGTCGCGGCGAGTGCTGCTGCCTCTTCGGCCTCGGGAGGAAGTGTGAAGTCCATGTCGTGTCCCTTAACGCTTCGCGGCCGGCATACCGAGCCCGACGTAGCCGATGATGTCTCGCTGGATCTCGTTGGTGCCGCCACCGAAGGTCATGACGAGCGACGAGCGGTAGTAGCGCTCGAGGCGTCCGGCGATCACGGCGCCTGAGGAGCCGGCGGCGATTGCGGCAGCAGGACCGACGATCTCCTTGAGTGCTCGGTAGACCTCGACTGCGAGCTCGGAGCCGTAGACCTTGATGGCGGAGGCATCCGCAGGCGAGAGCGTGTCGATCTCGGCGGCCAGCTTCCAGCCCATGAGGGTCAGCGCATCGGTACGAGCCTGTGCGCGGCCCAGGAGGATCTGCACCCATTCCTGGTCGATCACGCGTACGCCGTTGGCGTTCTTGGTCTCGCGAGCCCAGTTGGTGACGAGCTCGATCGAGTGAACGAGCGGCGCAGACGAGGTCAGCGCAACACGCTCGCGGTTGAGCTGGTTGGTCATCAGCGACCATCCGTTGCCTCGTCCGCCGATCAGGTTGTCGGCCGGGACGCGCACGTTGTCGTAGTAGGTCGCACTCGTGCCGACGCCGGCAATGGTGTGGACGGGCGTGTAGGAGACGCCCTTGGCCTGCGCTGGTACCAGGATCATCGAGAGACCCTTGTGACGGGCGAGGTCGGGATCGGTGCGGCATGCCATCCAGATCCAGTCGGCGTACTGGATCAGCGAGGTCCACATCTTCTGGCCGTTGATGACCCATTCGTTGGTGGACTCGTCGAGCTCTGCCTTGGTGCGCAGCGACGCGAGGTCTGTACCCGAGCCCGGCTCGGAGTATCCGATCGAGAAGTGCAGCTCGCCCTTCTGGATCTTGGGCAGGAAGAAGTCCTTTTGCTCGTCGTTGCCGTAACGCATGATCGTCGGGCCCACGGTGTTCAGCGTGAGGTGGGGGATCGGTACGCCGGCGACCATGGCCGCGTTGCTGAAGATCAGCTCGTCGACCATGGAGCGTTCTTGGCCGCCGTACTCCTTGGGCCACCCCATGCCGAGCCAGCCATCGGTGCCGAGCTGGCGGATGACGTCCTTGTAGACGGTGACGTCGCCGAACTCTCCGGTCGACGCGGCAAGTGCAGCCCGGATCTCCGGGGTCACAAGTTCAGAAAAGTAGCCTTGGACCTCGTCACGGAGGCGAAGCTGGTCAGGTGTCAGAGCGACGTACATGTGGTAAAACTATAACGTGTTCTCGTTTTGG
>JAKFCR010000209.1:0-1913 GCA_036676545.1 Aeromicrobium sp.
CACTTGATGCGTCGTGGCGGCGGCCGCGGCGTACTGCCCGGCGGAGTCCCCGGCGTGCACCCCGCCAATGTCGTCGTCATCGGTGCCGGCGTCTCCGGCGTCAACGCCGCACAGGTCGCGCACGGCATGGGTGCTCGCGTCGAGATCCTCGATCTCAACGTCGCCCGCCTTCGTCAGGTCGACGCGCAGTTCGGTGGCGCTGTCACCACGGTGGCATCCAACTCATACGCGATCGAGAAGGCCGTACGTGAGGCCGACCTCGTGATCGGCGCCGTATTGGTGCCTGGCGCCAAGGCCCCGACACTCATCAGCGACGACCTCGTTGCCACGATGCGTCCCGGCTCGGTTCTCGTCGACATCGCGATCGACCAGGGTGGCTGCTTCGAGAGCTCGCACGCGACAACGCACGACGAGCCGACATTCAAGGTGCACGACTCTGTCTTCTACTGCGTGGCCAACATGCCGGGCGCTGTGCCGCACACCTCGACGTACGCGCTCACCAACGTGACGCTTCCGTACGCCGTCGCGCTCGCGGACAAGGGGTGGAAGCAAGCCGTCACGGACGACGCCGCGCTGGCCGGTGGCCTCAGCACCCACGAGGGCAAGCTCGTCAACGGTCCCGTCGGAGAGGCTCTCGGCATCGAGGTCACTCCGCTCCGAAACCTCTAAACGCAGTGCTCTAGACGTTGACGGGGATGGCGTTGCGCAGTGCTCGGTTTGCTGTCACGGCCAGCAGCACCGCGAGGCCGGCAGCGCTGATCGTCAAGACGAACGCGGAGGTGTGCCCGTGGTCGTCGGCGAGCCGCCCGGCGATCGAAGCACCTGCGGCATAGCCGATCCCGGTCGCTCCGGCCAGCAGCGTCATCGCGGTGCCCACCCGGTGCAGCGGCACGAGAATGCCCGCGAGCGCGAAGTTGCTGATCATGTACGGCGCCACAGCAAAGCCGAGCAACGAGATCACAACGATCAGCGAGGCGATCGAGTCGACGAGCAGCAGCGGGGCTGACAACACCAGCAACGCGAGAGCCGCAACGAGCATGCGCGTCGCGTACAAGATGCGTTCGGGCAGTGCGGTGATCGCGAGACCGGCAATCACGCTGCCAATACCGAGCGTGGCGTGGATGAGACCCACCAGTCCGGCCTGACCTTCGGCCTCGGCCAGCACCGTGCTGCCGGTCTGCAAGCTGCCGAAGATGACTCCGATGCTGAACTGGGCGATGACCAGGACGAAGAACGCGATGGTCCACATCGTGCCTGAGCCGCCACCGCCGTGGGTGGTCCTGCGGGCCACGAGATCGGACGTGGGATGCAGGGCAAACCACGTGCCGAAGACGCCAAGCAGCACGGCAGCCACGAGCATGGCTCCCGCCGGCTCGGCGAGGATCGCCAGGACGCCGATGAGGGCAGGACCGAGGACAAAGGACGCCTCGTCGGCCGAGCCCTCGTACGAGAACGCCGCGTCGACCAACCTGCGCTGATCGGCCTCTTCTGACGTGATCGGCCGCCACCGTACGCGTGCCAGCGGCCCGACCTGCGGGATCGCGAATCCGGTGATCGCCGCCATGGTGAGGATCGCCGGCATCGACCCGAACCGATCGCTGGTGACAAGGACGATCCCGGCCAGGCCGAGGGCTCCGGCGATCGACTGGACGAGCACGACAGGGCGCTGGCCGATCCGATCTGCGAGGGCTCCGGCGAGCGGCGATCCGACGGCGTTCGCGACCGCCAGCACACCGGCAGCACCACCACCCAGGCCATAGCTGCCAGTCGCGGTGCTGACCAGGATCAGAGTGCCGATCTGGCTCATGGCAAGCGGGATCCGCCCGAGGAAGGCTACGACGATGTAGGCGGGCCCGACGATGCGCAACAGTGCGCGGTAGGAGGCAATGGCTGACACAGCCCGCGCAGTCTAT
>JAKFCR010000210.1:0-8658 GCA_036676545.1 Aeromicrobium sp.
GACTCCCCCGCCCCACAACGCATCGACCAAGCCGGTCACGATCTTCGGGCGGGCCATCGTGTCTGCCGCGTTCTTCGTCTACGAGGAGCCGAGCCCGCTGACGTACGACGAGATCATGTCGACCGTGCTCGTACGTGACGGCTGGCGCCTTCGGGTCTCCATCACCCACATCTGGGTCAACTCCGAGGCGTCACGTGACGGCGGGCGTGAGCTGTGGGCTATCCCGAAGGACCTCGCCGAGTTCGACGTCGCGCCGCACGCGTCATACGCCGCGCAAGGCATCGGATCGTTGAGCCTACGCCGCGTCCGTCGCCTGCCCTTCCGGCTCCCGGCCGCGTTCAGTTCGGCGCAGGATCGTGACGGCAACCTGCTCGTCACTCCCGTCTCGGGCATGGTTCGAGCTGGGCTGGCGAAGGCACGGTGGTCCTTCGCCGCAGATGGTCCGATTGGATTCCTGGCCGGTCGCAAACCTCTACTCACCCTGGCTATACGGCCGTTCCACCTGATCTTCGGCCGCACCTGATCGTTGTTAGGGTCGAACGATGCGCCGTATTGCTCTCATAGCCCTGACCACCCTGCTGCTCATCGGATGCACCGGCGGGTCTGACGATTCAGACGGCGGCAAGGGCGGCGACGCCACGGCGACTGCAACGCCCAAACCGACCGGTCCCCCGTGCGCCGACATCTGGAAGGTCGGCGCGAAGCTGCCAGCCGACTACAAGTCCTGCGTCCAGGACGGCACAGCCGCCGTTCAAGACGTCTATGAGTGCACGGACGGCACCAAACTGGTCGCGTTCAATGACGCGATGTACGCAGTCACGGGCGGCCAGATCGAGCAGCCCAAGGTCGCACCCATGCAGGACACCGAGGAGTACGGCCGGGCCTACTCCGCCTGCACCGGCGAGTAGCTCAGACCGACGCGATACCCAGGACGCGGCGGGCCTTCGCCGTCAATGCACCACCGGCTTCCCCACGTTCGACGGCCGTGAGAAATCCCTGCTTGCGGGACTGAGCGACTCGGTTGGTCCAGCTCCCCGCAGTACCGCCGAATCGTTCGACGAGCGTCTTTGATGGCGTCCGTATGCCTGCCTCTACGAGCGAAACGTACTCGAGTGCAAGTGCGGCCAGGGCCTCATCGCTACTGCCGAAGCGTCCGTTGCTGGCAGCGAGAACGCTCGCGAGCGTCCTACGCGGCTCAGTCGCAGCGCCCACGTCCTTGGTCGCGATACGTCGCGCTTCTGAGATCAGCGCACCGAGCGGCAGTTCTCGGACGTCGTAGCCACTGATGCTCGCGTCGGGCTCGGTGATGCGAAGGGTGATCTCACGAATATTCCACTGACGATGAGTACCGCGCCGATGCAGCCTCATGCCGACGCCCCAGTCGTCAGCCAGCCGCATCGCAACCAGTCGGTCACCGTCGTCTGTCACCTCGACCGCATGCGGCTTGGTCAGGTCGTCCAGGAGTTCGCCGAGCTCCATCGCAAACGCCCTCCAGTGATAGTTCGTTGACGATATCACCAGAGGGCGCTGCGATCGAGAGCTACGAGTCGCGCTTTACGCGATCGCTCACGGCCCCGCAGGTTGCTCCGATCAGCGGGATCCAGACGGGCAGAAGCATGAGCGCGACCATCAGCAGTGGTGTGCTCATACGACGACCTCCGCCAGGATCTGGGCCTGCTGGGCCTCGGCGTCGACGAGGACACTCTGGATTTGCTTGTTGCCCTCGGTCCGGCGATCAAGACCGGGGTTGAGCAATCCACGAAGGACCGAGTAGGCACTCCATCGCTTCGGAGCGATGATTCGTGGCGCTCGGCGTTCAATCCCGTTCACGATCGCCTCGCCGGCTGCGGATGGCTGGAGACGCTTGCGAAGGAATCCCGGGAACGTCGCCTCGAAGCGCTGCGCAATCGCGCTGGCAAAGCCTTCGCGCACCATCGCGGTGTCGATGAACCCGAAGTACGCGACGCTGGCCGAAGCGCCATGTTGCGCCAGCTCGCCGCGCAGAGCCCGCCCAAACTGCTCGACCGCAGCCTTCGACATCGCGTACGGGGCCAGAAGCACTCCGTTGACGAAGGCGTAGACCGAAGCGACGACCACGACGTGACCTTCGTTGGCGATGATGTGCGTCAGCGCAGGCTTCACGGTGCGGTAGACGCCGAAGGCGTTGACCTCGAGCACTCGCTCGAACTCGTCCGAACCCATGGCATGCGTGGTGTTGGGCTGCGGTGCGATGCCAGCGTTGGCAACCACCACATCGAGACGTCCAAACCGCTCGACGACCTCGTTGACGACGGCAGCCATGGCTGCAGGATCGGTGACATCTGCCGGAAGGGCGATCACACCATCGCCGAGTCGAGCGGCCGATGCGCTGGTCTCCCGGGGATCGATGTCCACCAGCGCGACCCTGGCACCGCGTTCGTGGAGCTGTCGAGCGGTCTCGTAACCGATACCGCGTGCGCCGCCGGTGACGAGCGCAACCTTGCCTTGAACCGAGAAGGTGCTCATGAGTTCATCGCTTTCTGTTGGACGTGACCTGTCACGCGGGGAGATTGCAGGAGGAAGTCGAGCTGGTCGGTCAGTGCTTGCTTCTGCCACTGGCCGTCGTACACATCGAAGTGATCGATCGGATACGTCTGGGTGTGGGCGTACCTCCCAGCCTTGGCTGCTGCCCGAGCCGCTGCCGCTGGCGGAGCGACAGAGTCGTTCTCGCCGATCTGGACGAGGAGCGGCACACGCAGGCGCGAGGCGAACCGCACTGGTCGGTTGAACGCGACCTCGAGTGCCGTACGAGCACATATCTCGTTTCGCCACGAGGGCCCCGCAAGTGCGAGATAGCCCTCGAGCGCTCCGGGTGCAGTGATGACCGCGACGGATCCCGATGCGCCCACGACCGCAAGATGATGCGGGCTGCGACGTGTGAGCAGGCGTCCTGCGTCCTTGAGCCCGTGCTTCGTGAGGATGGCGAGCTTGCGGAGACCGCTGTGCTTGGCGATTGCCAGCAGTGCTGCGGCGCCATCAACTGCTGGCGTCATGGAGATGACGGACGCGATCCGCGGGTCCGCCGCAGCCTCGGCGATGACGTGGCCGCCAGAGTAGGACGTACCCCACAGGACAATTCGATCTGGATCGACGCCGTCGAATGTCCGCGCCGCAGCGATCGCCGCGCGGTAGTCGGAACGCTGCCGTCGGTACGAGATGTGCTGGCGCGGCGACCCGTCGGAGTCGCCGAAGCCTCGGTAGTCGAACAGGAGCACGTCCAGGCCCGCCTCGGCGAATCCCTCGGCATATCCGGCGAGACCTGTGTCGCGAGTGCCGCCGAATCCGTGAGCCATCACGACGCACGGGCGACCGTCGGCTGTCTTGAGCTTGTCGGTCGTGGCGGTGAAGTGCCACGCACGGCAGGCGACGCCGTTGCTCTTGAAGGAGACGTCCTGTCGATTCGTCATGCGACTGACACCTCTTCGCGCGTGTCTGCCGTCTCGAACCGCATCGCGGCGTCGTCGACCGGATCCTCCAGAAGGATCTCCGAGTCGCGCCCGTAGTTCATGAGCACCTTCCACGGCTCGGTCACGCCCTGGCGCGGAAGCGTCTCCTTCGCGCGCTGCACGTAGCCCGACTGCAGCGCATCGAGGATGCCGTCGTCGAGCGCCGAGTTGTCCGCATCGTGCGGGGTGGCGATGGCCAAACCGTTCTCGTCCATGTGCTTGAACAAGCGGCACAGGTACTTGCCCGCGATGTCGGACTTCAGGGTCCACGGCGCGTTGGTATAGCCGAAGATCCAGGCGAGGTTGGGCACACCTTCGATCAGCACGCTCTTGTACGTCAGCTGGTCGTGCAACTCGCGAGGTGTGCCGTCGACGAAGAGCTTCATTCCGCCGAGCATCTGGACGTCGAGGCCGGTGGCTGTCACCACGATGTCCGCCTCGAGCTTTTCGCCCGACTTCAGGATGATGCCGTCATCGGTGAACGTCTCGATGTGGTCCGTGACCACAGAGGCGTCGCCTGCCGCGAGAGTCCTGAACAGGTCGCCGTCCGGCACTGCGCACAAACGCTCGTCCCATGGCATGTAGGCCGGAGTGAAATGACGCATGTCGACCGAAGGACCGACCTTGCGGCGTACCTGCGAGAGCAGGAAGCGGCGGGTCTGCTTGGGCCAGCGGCGGCACGAGTTGTACATCCAGCGCTGGATCAGGATGTTGCGCTTGCGACCGAGCTCGAAGACCCAGTCGTTCGGCAGGAAGCGGCACAGCGCCTGGGAGATCTTGTCGAACGCCGGCAGCGCGAAGATGTACGACGGAGAGCGCTGCAACATCGTCACGTGCTCGGCCTTGTCCGCCATCGACGGCACCAAGGTGACAGCCGTTGCGCCGCTGCCGATGACGACGACCTTCTTGCCGGCGTAGTCAAGATCCTCGGGCCAGTGCTGCGGGTGGACGGTCTGGCCATTGAACGAGTCGATGCCCGGGAACGACGGGAGATGTCCGGCGTCGTAGTTGTAGTAGCCGGTGCAGCTGATCAGGAAGTCGGCCGTGTACGTACGCGTCTCGCCGCTCGCCTCGTGCACTGCCGTGACGGTCCATCGCGCTTCGGCGGTGGAGAACTCCGCGGAGGTGGTCTTCAACCCGTAGTGGATCTTCTGGTCGACGCCGTACTCGACAGCCGTGTCGGCGATGTAGTCACGAATCGAGGCACCGTCGGCCAGGACCTTCAGGTCGTGCCATGGGCGAAACTTGTAGCCGAACGTGAGCATGTCGGAGTCCGACCGGACGCCGGGATAGCGGAACAGGTCCCACGTTCCACCCAGGCGCTCGCGGCGCTCGAGGATCGCAATGTTGCGATCAGGGAACTCGTGCTGGATCTGGCAGGCCGTACCGATGCCGGACAGTCCGGCGCCGATGATCAGAGTGTCGAAGTGCTGTGCGTTCATGACTTCCTCGAGTTCTCTTGGCCTGCAATTGCAGGACACCTATATGCAGAGTGCGCGCGTCGAACACCCCCAGTCTTGACACGCTGCGACATACTTTTGTCATTTCACGACAGGGGTTCCGAGATGGGCAGCCTGCTCCGCGCCACTGCACTGTGGGGCTATGACGACTTGGTCACGCAGCTCGGCGGGGACCCGGCGGCCCTGCGCGAGCGGTTTCAGATTCAGGCCGGGATCGAGAGTCAGCCCGAAGGGTTCATATCCATCGATGGATACGTACGCCTGCTCGAAGCGACCTCAGCCGAACTGAACTGCCCCGACCTCGGGCTCAAGTTGTCCAACTGGCAAGGTCTCGACATGCTCGGTCCTGTTGCGGTAATTGCACGCAACAATCCGACGCTTCAAGACGCGTTGGCGGCCATCGCCCGATATCTCTACGCCCATTCGCCCGCGCTGCACTTGGTGGCGGTACCGGGATCTGGGTCCAACCTCCGGTTCGAGTACGAGGTGACCGAGCAGGCTCTAGCTGACCTTCGACAGTCGTACGAACTGAGCATGGCGATCGTGGTGCAGATCCTGCACCTGCTTGGCGGATCCGGGCCGACCGCAGTCTCATTCCTGCACGAAAAGCTGGGGTCCGATGCCGCGTACGCCGAGGCTTTGAGGTGTCCCGTGAGTTTCGGGCAGACATGGTGCGGGTTTGATGTCACCCAGGAGCTAGCCGCACGACCCATCGACAGTGCGCATCCTGAGACGCGGCGGATCGCCGAGATGTTTCTCGAGTCCCAATACCCATTGGGAACGGCCACGTTGACTGAGCGAACTGCCGAGCTCGCACGTCGCTTGTTGCCAACGGGCACCTGCTCGATCGATGTCATCGCAGACCAGCTGAATCTCCACCCGCGTACTCTTCAGCGACACCTTGCCGACGAAGGCACGCGGTGTCAGGACTTGATCGAGAGTGCACGCCGTGATCAGGCTGCGCACTATCTAGCACAACCGGGCTTGCACCTCAGTCAAGTCGCCGGCCTCCTGGGCTACACCGAGCAGAGCACGCTCAACCGGTCGTGCCGACGTTGGTTTGGCAAGACGCCTTCGCAGTTCCGCGCAGACCTCCGAGATCCCACCCCCCAACATTGATCGAACATATGTTCTACTCTTTGCAGGGTGAGTGCGAACCCTCCAAAAGCCGATGCCTGGCCGCCCTTCAAGCGGGTTCGCTTCGTGCTCGTGCGGCGTGAGCCGTGGACTGCACTCCCCGTTCAGGGCCTCGTACTCGACTGGCGCAAGGCAGGGCAGCGATACCAGGCCCTGGTCGCGTATGTCGACGAGGCTCTTCACCCCAAACGCATCATCACCGAATGGATGCCAGCGGAGAAGCTCACTCCGATCCGAGCCGATCCGAATGTCATCGACTACGGCCGCTCACCCTGGGATCGTCGCCGCTGAACGTCTCCTGCGTGACTCCCAAGAGTGGGACAATGCCGGGGCGCTGGTCAGCGCCCCGACAAGGAGGTCTTCATGTCGAACCACCAGGAACAGATCATTGCCGCGGCTGTCGGAAAGATTGCCGAGCCCGTACTTGGAGCTGCGTTCGCGAAACCTCGGGGGGCGACAACGGCCGGCATCGGCGGAGGTTTGATCTCCGACGCCATCGGAGCCAAAAAGGTCGGAGACCAGACCGAGGGTGCAAAGGCTGCCGGGATCGTTCTCGGCAATCCCGGAGCAGTGGCCGTCACCGCCACGAGCCTCGTCACGATGCACGTCAAGGTGAGCATGATGGGACAGATCAAGGAGATCGCCGAGGTCCTCAGCAGCGTCCCGCTCGCCGAGATCGACTCCCTCGAGGTCAAGCGCATGGGCGCGGCCGGCGTCATGGAGATCAGCTCGCACGGCAGCACGTTCAAGCTTGAAGGCAAGGCCGGTGACATGAAGGAGTTCGCGTCGACGTTCGAGCGGGTCAAAGCGTCCGGCTGACACTGAAGCTCAATCGCTGAGCGACACGACTGGCCCCTCCGGGCCCACTCCGATCTCAGCTGTGTGGGTCTCTCCCGTACTCAGCTGCCGGAACCTGCACGACGTACCGCTGTGATCGATGAACTCAAGATCGTCAAGCTCGGCGTCGATGTGGTCGGCGATGAGTTGAAGGGCTTCGTGGTGCTCGTAGGCCGCCATGGTTCGGTGTCCTCACGTTCGACTCGCTCAGAATGACGATGCCCCGCCAGGTCTGGTCATGCCCGACGAGGCATCTTCGGCCAGCGTATGAGGGGCTGGCGGGTGCCGCACCATCTAGGAAATCGGGTGAGCGGCTCGCCTTGCTCACCTCAGGGAGGCCGAGAAGAAGCCGAGCCGCTCGGGGCATGACGCTATGTCGTACCCGTCTCAGGGCTCAACTAGAAGTTTCTCCATAAGCGATTTGAGACCGGACGGGATGCATTCGGGCACGTCCCCCATCGCCAACTCAACACATTTCGCCTTGAGCTGAGCGTTGAATCGGTGGAGCTTGGGAAAATTGTCAACGATGCGCTCCTCCAGGTCATGGCCTCGTGTGTCCAGCCAGAATCTTTCGATCTCGAGAATCGCTCCACCGGCGTAGGGGACCTGAACTTTGACCCTCTTGTCACCATCCTTGGCGATCCTAGACGTCAGCGCGTCTACGGCTGCCTGAGCAAGCGTCGCATTGAGATCTTGGTGCCGTGTGCTCGCAGGCAGCCCCAGATCGACCGCGTCGATCATTCGCTCCCGAACCAACAGGACTGCAAGGACCCACGGATCGAGAACAAAGTTTTCAAGCGAATATCGCTCCGGTGCTACGACGATGTGACCATCCGAAACTTGGTCGACATCTCGATCAACAACACCAAAAACCGAATCGTTGCCCTTGTCCCGCAATTCCTTGACAAGATGCCGAACCGCCACGCAGTTGCCCTGCCCGCGTTTCCCAGACGCGATGAACTCGAGACTAAATTCGCTACGAACAAGTTCTTCGCGCCTGAGGATTTCAACGAGAATCTGATAGCACTGCTGGTCGTAGTCGCTTTCTACAAATACTTGGCGACGACCCTCAACCTTGACGCTCAGGGTCGGAATCCCGATTGTCAGTTCCCGAAGAGCCTCGTCTGTCGAAGCCTTCTTCAGTCGGGGTTGCTCAAAAGCCCGCATGACGTAGAGCGATTCCTCGGGAGCGAGCGCGACGGTCGTCGGCGAGTGGGTCGTAAGGAAGACCTTGATTCCGTGAACCTCGATGAAGACTTGGCTGAGCACGCGAAGCAACTGCTGCACCATTGATGGATGCAAACTTGCGTCAGGCTCGTCGAGTAGCAGCACTTTCGGCATCTCGATCGAATCACCAAGTTGCGAACCTGTGTAAAGGGTCATGGCGATTGCCAGCAGAGTCTTCTCGCCGCCGCTTAACTCATTCGTAGCGACAATCGCGCCGTTAGCTGCGTGAACCAATTCGGCGACGTAGGTCACGTTCTGGTCCACCCCGGACGGTGGAACTGTGAACGTATAAGGAAGTCCCATGGCGTCGAGCGTCTCATTCATTAGTGTCCAGGGCTCCGGTCCAAACGCCTCAACGAATTCGTCGTCGGTGAGAGGCACCTGGGTAGTGTCGCCCTTCACCTCCAGCTGCCACTGCGAAAACTGGTTGCCCTGCTCGCGGGTTCGATAAGTGAGAAACAGCTCGGTCATGGTGAGAGCGAATGGATCGCGAACGCCGATGAGGAGCGGAG
>JAKFCR010000211.1:0-22829 GCA_036676545.1 Aeromicrobium sp.
AGCCCGGCTCCTCGCGGAGCCGGGCTTCAGTGTTTCCAGAGCTTCGTAAATCAGCCGGACTCTGCCCATGACGCAGGTCCCGAACCCTGCACCTGCCACACCAGCCCGGCTCCTCGCGGAGCCTGGCTTCAGTGTTCCAGAGCTACTTGGGAGGCATCCGGATCGCTCCGTCGACGCGAACCGTCTCGCCGTTCATGTAGGAGTTGGTCACGCACTCGATGACCATGCTGGCAAGCTCGTCGGGAAATCCGAGTCGCTTCGGAAAGTTGACCGATTCGCCGAGCTTGGCCTTGAACGCCTCGGAGGCTTCGCCCTCGCCGTAGATTGGGGTGTCGATCAGGCCGGGAGCGACGGTGTTGACGCGGATACCAGACGCGGCTAGGTCGCGGGCGATCGGCAGGGTCATCCCGACCACGCCACCCTTGGACGAGGAGTAGGCGGCCTGGCCGATCTGGCCGTCGAAGGCGGCCACCGAGGCGAGGTTGCAGATGGCGCCCCGCTCTCCGGACTCCAGTGGATCGGTGCGGCTGATCGCCGTGGCGGCCAGACGGGTTGCATCGAAGGTTCCGATGAGGTTGATCTGGATGACCTTCTTGTACGCATCCAGGTCGTGTGCGGACTCGAAGGTGCCGTCGCGGCCGACCGTGCGCTGAGCCCAGCCGATTCCGGCTGAGTTGACGAGCACTCGCAGGGGAGCGAGCTCCTCGGCGGCGGCGATCGCGGTCTTGATCTGTTCGGTATCGGTCACGTCGACCCGTATGAACACGCCCCCGATTTCGCTCGCAAGGGCTTGGCCGTCGTCCTCCTTGAGGTCGGCGACGACAACGAGTGCGCCCTTGGCGGCGAGTTGACGGCTCACAGCGGCGCCGATGCCCGACGCGCCTCCGGTGACAATGGCAGATGCTCCAGAAATTTCCATGTGAGGACGCTAGCGCGTGCATCGATCGGGCGGGCTCGGGGCCCGGAGAACGCGACCAGAAGTGAGGCCGAATCTGGGTGACCGTCGTAGGTGGAACGTGTTCTACTTGTGCGATGACGATGCAGGTAACTCGTGAAGATCTCGATCCCTCTGAGGTCGAGGCAGAGCGCGCACTGTTCGAACCGTTGACCGCAGCTGTCCGAGAACTCGTGGATGCAACGATCCGTACCCTGGTCTCGCGCGACGAGATTCTCAGCGTGACTGAGCAGCTGAATGGACTTGCGGGGCGCCTGCGAGCTCGCGAATTGCCCGGCGGATTCGGGGTGCGCTTCTCCGGTGCGGGTGCGATCCGCAACCACGGCAACGCTGTCGTCGGTTTGCGCAACGCCTTTGCTCCGCCGCTCGACGTCGAGACGTCGCGAGACCAAGGCGCCGCCTGGGCGGAGTTCGCCCTCGGTGCTCCGTATGAGGGCCCGCCGGGTCTGGTTCACGGCGGTGTGGTCTCGTTGCTGTTCGACCAGGTCCTGGGCGAGGCGGCAATCGCAGCCGGCACGCCTGGTATGACCGCCAACCTCGCTGTGGCCTATCTGCGAGGCACCCCGCTTGGGGCGCTGCGGATCGAGGCGCGAGTCGACAGAGTCGAAGGGCGCAAGGTGATTGTGTCTGGCGAGCTGTCCGACAGCGAAGGTGTGACTGCGACCGCCGAAGGGCTGTTCATCCTCCCTCGCTCGGCCGCCGCCTGGAAGACCTGAACCCGGTTCCTTCAGGAACGGGTCAGGACGTACGAGCCAGGCGGTCGCGCGACGACGAGAGCAGCGCCACCACGGCGATCGACAGTCCGACCCAAAGGATCAGGTCGATCATCGCCGCAGCGACTCCGGAGTCGCTGAAGAGCTGACCGATGCCGCCATTGCCCGACCAGTTGGCGAAGTCGAGGAACCACCCGAGCGTGAGGCCGGCGACCAGTGACTCCGAGCGATCTGTCGGCTGCAGGCGAAGCGCCCAGATCAACCCGGTGATGCCGATGGCCGCGGCGACCAGGATGCCGCGCGTGACGACGCCGGGCGTCACCGCGATCTGGTTGCTGGCGACGACACCTCCGACGATGGCGGCGATCAGCCCGAGCAGGGCGACGGTGACAGCCGATCCGAGAACGACAAGTGGCCTCATGAATGCCTTTCAGTTCATGCGGGCAGCGCCGAGCAGGAGGAACCCGCCGACCACTGTCCCAAGGAGGAGTGCGATGAAGCCCAGGGTCCAGAAGATCCGGCCGCTCTGGGCGTAGGTGTTGATGATGGCGCGCGACGGATTCGCCGGGTCATAGAGCACCGAGACAGTTCGGCCCGGCGCCGGGCCGAACGACTGCTTCATCGACGACGTCCGCTGGTGGGTGGTGCCGTCGGCGTCCTGCCACTGGAAGGTGGGATAGATCGCCGGCATGCCGCCGCCGGCCTGCCCGGTGCGGCGGTCAACCACCACACCGGTCGTGGCCACCCAGCCGCGCATCATCCTGCCCCGAACCCACGCCACGGCGAAGAACACCATCGCGACGATCGCCGAGATCCCGAAGAAGGTCAGGCCGACCTTGGCGACGTCAGACATCGCAGTCCGGCCTGTCGGAGAAGCCTTCGCCATCCCAGTACTCGGCGTCGGTGAGGTCCTTGGTGGTGTTGCCACCCTCGATACCTCCGCCGTACTCGCCGAGCAGCTTGCCGTCGACCGTCGCTCCGTACTGGTTCTCGTTCACCTCGTAGGTGTTCTTGGCGTACGAGCCGCTGCGCTTGGCCTCATCGCTGACATCGAAGAACGCAAGCGGGTTGATCAGCGCATCGTCGAACAGCTCACGGGTGCGGTCATCGGTGACCGGCACGTGGAAGACGTGCTCGGTGACGATGCGGGTGTCGTCCTCGTCGTACGAGCTCTCGTCCGCGTACGTTGCCGTCGTCATGGTGAGTCCGGTCGGCTCCCAGTTCTTGTCGTAGTGCGCCTCGTACACGAACTCGGCGCCGGCAGCGGGGTCCTCGGACGGTCCCCAGATGCCGCCCATCGAGATCGAGGCATCAGCCTTGCCCTTGATGTAGACCGTATAGCCGTCCGGGGTTTCCTTGTAGCCGGCGTAACCTTCGGCTGCGACGTTGCCCTGACCTTGGAAGATCACGTTGGAGACGGCTGCCTCAGCCTCGACCTCGACGCCTGCCTCGATGAACTCCTCGTCGGGCGTCGGCGGCTCGCCGGTGACGTTCTTGACGACCCCGCCGATGAGACCGCCCACGATCGGGGTGTTGCCCACGGTCTCGTCGACGACCTCTTCCTTCAGGCTGTCTTCGATGATCTGGTTGGCGTCGGACTCCGAATCGGCGTACCAGGTGGAACCTTGGTTGGCGGCGAGCAGGGCATCTGCGGAGATGTTGCCGACGATGCCGTACTTCTTGCCGTCGATCGTGACGCTGGCATCGAAGCCCGGGCCGAAGCCGATGCCGATGGATTCCTCGCGGATGCGGGTCACCCGGAACGTGCCGTCGGAGAGCTCTTCCGTGACGTAGACCCAGCCCTTCCTGACCGTGACGACGACCGACAGCTGACCGGAGATGTTGCTGGTGTCGCCGTCGACCATGCACGGCTCGGTCGGGACGCGGTCTTCGGCCGTACGAGGCGGGTTGGGTGGCGTGCACTCTCCACCGCCGGCAGCCTGTACGACCTTGCACACCTGGTAGGAGATCGCCTCGCCGATCTGCGGGTTGGAGACGGCGACCGTGGTGAGCAGGGCCAAGATGATGGCGACCGCGGTGATGATCGCGCCGAGGTGCTCGAGACTTCCCTGGCCCCGTTCGTCGCGGCGGCGGCTCATCATGCTGCTTCCGTCGTGATCAGCTCGATGGTGGCGAGGACCTGGGCGCCGAGATCGTCGGACTTCCCCTTCTCGGAGAACACGAGGACCTGTACCTGGCTGCCGTCGTCGAGGTCGGCCACGAAGGTCGTGCTGATGTACGTCAGCTTCTCGTCGGCCGTCCGGCCGACCTTGATCTCGTTGGAGAACGTCCAGGTTTCCGTGGCG
This sequence comes from Aeromicrobium sp., assembly GCA_036676545.1. Lineage (GTDB taxonomy): Bacteria > Actinomycetota > Actinomycetes > Propionibacteriales > Nocardioidaceae > Aeromicrobium. The sequence continues at coordinate 3,975 of JAKFCR010000211.1, forward strand.
TTGGGCCAGACGATCTTCATGGTGTCGGGCTTGCCGCCCTCCATCGTTGCCATGGCGTTGACCGCCAGTGCCTCGGCGGCGGTCTCGGCATCGTGTTCGGGCTTGGTGATCTCGCGTACTTCCATTCCCGCGGCAGACCGCCCGTCGACCGGCGGCGTGCGCCAGGCCGTGATCGACATGCCCTTCTTGGGAGTCGTCGAGGCGTCCTCGACCCATTCAGGAGGAGCAGCCACGCTGAGACGCTCGAGCGTGGTGCTCTTCCAGCCGCTCGGGGCGGAGGCGGAGGGCTGCAACTCCTGGTCGTCCGGTACGGCCTCGCTGCCGCCACACGCAGTGAGCAGAACGATGGGGACCACGAGCGCGAAGAGGAGCCGGCGCGGGTGATGGCTGAGCTTCATGGGACTTCCTGGCGGTGAGTTGGAGTGTGAAAGCTGTGGTGCGTGTCGAACGTAGGACGCCCGGATCGACAGATGCTTGGGCCCGAAGACCCATTTCGGGACCTGAATTGTTGGGCGCCTAACATCGACGTGTGGGGGTTCTTGTGGTGTCCGGTCGTTCTGTTGGCGACGTCGAGGTGGCAGACACCTATCAGTCGCGGCGCAAGGGCCTGCTGGGTCGTGATGGCATCGACGGAGCGATCTGGCTGCGACCATGTCGGCACGTGCACACCATGGGCATGCGGTTCACGATCGACGTCGCCCTGATCGACCGAGATGGTCGAGTTCTGCACGTACAGACCATGCCGCCGCGTCGATTCTCGGCCGTCAAAGTGCGGTGCCACTCCGTGCTGGAGGCCGAGGCGGGCGTCCTCGAAGCCTGGGGCGTACGACCTGGAGTGCAGCTCACCGTTGAGTGAGCGTGTCATCGAGTCAGTCGGGCGTGGGATCCGCCGAACAGTGCGTCGACGAATGCGGCCCAGCCATGCGAGAGCTGGAGATCACCCTGCACGATCGTGAACCCCGGAAGTCCGTCGCATCGGAGCTTGGAATCCGGCGGGGTGTCTTCGTCTTCGTCGTCCTCTGGCGGGGGCGGAGTCGGCGTCGGTTCGTCGTCCTCGATCGAGCATGACGGAAGCCTGAGCTTGGCTGATGCCTCGGAGTTGTATTCGGTGCCGTCGACGACGCGGCGTACGCGCACGTCGACCTGCCAGTCATTGGATGGCGAGGGGCCGTTGTAGGCAATGAGGGTGGCGTCGTTCTCGGCGGCGTAGGCGGCGGCGCGGTCTGCGCCATTGATGCTGGCCAGGCCGTTCCATGAACCGTTCCATGTGCCCAAGCCCCTGAGGTTGTCGGCGATGCCGCCGACCACGGCGTCGGCTCCGGCCAGGGCGGCTGCGTCGGCGGCTGACTGGGTCTTGGCTTGCTGGGTCGACGCCCCTGCAAGGGGTAGTGCCCACAGGAGCAGAACCATCAGGCCAGCAGTGATGCCAGACACCACCAGGAGGAGAGCGGCGGCGCCGCTCTCCTCTCGGTGGTGGAAGGATGGAGTGATCATCCGCCTGCGTTGATGACCTTCTCGACCTGGTCGCCGATGGCTTCGCCGATACCCAGGTTTCCGACTGCGTCGATGGTCGCGAGGATGATGACGGCGGCGACGATGATGGCACCGAGGTACTCGATGGTGCCCTGTCCGCGCTCGTCGTCCTTGGGCGTGTTGACCATGGCCAGGGTCATGGCCAGGAGCTTGGTGGCGATGTTCTGCATGTTGTTCTCCTTCTGTGCTGTGTGCTGGAAGCTTGGCGCCGGGCTTGATGTCTGGTGCCTGTCGGCGTGCCCGACTCCTTGAAGTTAGAAGGCCCGGGTCGTGGGTTGCATGGGCCCGCAGACCCAGTCCGGGCCTGACTTTTTCAGGTGCTCGTCTGGGACTTCGCTCCCAACCACAGGCTGATCGCCTCGGCACGCGTGACCACGCCGAGCTTCGGGAAGATGTTGTTGATGTGGTTCTTGACGGTCTTCTCGGCCAGGAAGCACGCCTTGGCGATGTCGCGGTTGCTCAACCCCTTGGCCACCATCTCCATGACCTCGCCCTCGCGGGCCGTGAGACCCCAGGTGCCGTGGTCGACGGCTGGTGCAGTCGCGGGTGCTCCGGAGAGCAGGGCGAGCGAGGCGGCCGGTCCGAGGACCGATGATCCGCTCGCGGCCGTGACGACTGCCGCCACGATCTCGTCGGGCTGGTGTGCTCCGTGCACGAGGTAGCCCTTGGCGCCGGAAGCGATCGTGCTGCGGATCGTGTCGAGGTCGTCGGTGTACGTGAGCATCACGACGTTGGTCGTCGGCGCCATCTGGGCGGCGGCGCCGACTCCGTCGAGGCCGGGCATACGCACGTCACAGAGCACGACGTCGGGAGACAGCTGGCTGTTCATGCGCACGCCGTCATCACCGTTGCCGGCCTCGCCGACCACGGTGATGGTGTCGTGGGCATCGAGGAGGTTGCGCAGACCAAGCCTGACGACGGGGTTGTCGTCGATGATCAGCACGCGAATTGGCTCGGTCATGGTTGCTCCGTGGGTGAGTGAGGGAGTTCGACGGTGATCTGGGTGCCGCTTCCAGGCGAGCTGACGATCGCGCAGCTTGCACCGATCGCCTCAGCGCGCTCGCGAATGCCGACCAGCCCGAAGTGGTCGCGAGGGGTGTCGCTGGGGTCAAAGCCCACGCCGTTGTCGACGATGCGGACCTGCAGCGCCTGGTCCTCGACCTCGAGCGTGATCTCGACTTGGCTCGCCCGACTGTGGCGTCGTACGTTCTCCAGCGCCTCGGCGATGATCTCGACCAGCTCCCGCTTGGTCTCGGCTCCGAGGTTGGCCGGGTCCGAGAGGCTCAGGGTCGTACGGACGCCACCCATGGCCAGGTCCTCGGCGAGCACGCGTACCTGCTCCGACAGTGGCACGGTCGACGGATCGGAACGCAGCTCGACGAGGATCGCGCGGGCATCTCGTGAGGCTGACTCGGCTGCGTCCTGCAGCTCTTTCGCCCGCGCGCCGAGCTCCTCGGGCTTGTTCTCGGCCCACATGGGCAGGGAGGCCGCGGCGAGGCCGATACCGTGCAGCGACTTCGCGACCGAGTCGTGCATCTCGCGAGCGAGTCGTGACCGTTCACGTTCACGCGCAGCATCTTCCGACGAGCGGCGTGCGCGGGCCTGGTCGACCATCGCCGCCGAGTGGATCGAGCGGGTGAGTGAGGCGAGTGCGCAGATCGTGACGTACGAGACGGGCGCCAGCGTGAGCATCATCAACGAGGGCTCGTCGACCTGCGTGACGGTCGTCAGGACGTACAGGCCGACCAGGATCGTCAGGATCAGCACGATGTAGCGACGGGACAGCAGGATCCCGATGAGCACGGCCGTGCTCATCGAGTAGAGGACGATCGGGCTCTGCGTCCCGACGGAGGCGCCGATCAGCCCCGCAGCGAGCACGTCGACGACGATCAGGAACGGGTGCGCCGACACCGAGGTGGTGAGGCGGTTGGTCGCGTAGAGCCCGAGTGCGCTGGTCGCGGTGATGAACAGCACCGCGAGATAGCCGACCAGGGAGGTGGAGACGGCGTCCGGATCGAGTACCACGAACAGCAGCGACGCCAGGCGTATGACGAACGCGTAGCGGACCACCTGGGTGACCAGGGCGCCATCAACCATTGAGCAGGCTTCCGAAGTCAATGTCGGAGCCGAGGAACATGCCGACGCCGATGAGCAGGAGCGTCGGGGGAACGAGGATGATCGACACGACGAGCGTGACTCTCGGGTTCATGCGCGCTGCGCGCTGACGCGCCGCCTGCGCTGCCTCGCGCCGGCTGTCACGGGCGATGCTGGTGAGCGTCTCGCCGAGCGGCGCGCCGAGCTCCTCGGCCTGGAGCAGCGCCGAGACGAATGACGACATCGCGTCGGTCTCGCACCGGTCGCGGAGCTGCGTGAACGCCTGCCGCCGGGGGACTCCGACGTCGAGCTGGTGCAGCGTGAGTGTCAGCTCATCGCGCAACGGGCCGGTGAATCTGGTGCTCACCCGCTCCAGCGCGGAGCGGAAGCCGATACCGGCACCCACCGTGACCGCCAGGACGTCGAGGAAGTCCGGCAGGTCGGTGTCGATCTGCTCCTGGCGGCGTCGACGCGCTCCGGCAAGTCGCGAGAACGGCATGATGCATCCCGCCGCGACCATCAGCACGGCGTAGACCACCTTGCCGAGGAGCAGCATCCAGATCCCCGCTCCGCCGAGAACCACGATGTACTTCATGAGGAGCTGCAGGAACGTGTCGACCGTCATGCCGTCAGGGCGGCCGGCGAGGTCGATGCGTCGCCGCAGGTTCGCGACCACGCGAGGACCGAGCAAGACGGCGAGCTGGGGTGCAGTACGCCGGGCGATCCGTTCGAGGATGCCGACCCGGCGCTTGCGCTTGGCCTCGTCGCGGAGCAGGGCGATGTCAGCGACATCCCAACCCTCGAGTGCGTCGGCACGAGCCATCCGCAGGCCGAAGACGAACACGGAGAAGGTCGCGAGGACCGCTATGCCGAAGAGGAGCGCCATCACGCCTCCACCCGGGTCATCTTGCGGACCACCCAGATGCCACCGGCGTAGACGGCCGCCGAGCCGATCAGCGTCGCCTGACCGATGGGATTGCGCAGCATGGCGTCGACCGTGCCGGCGTTGAGGCTCTCCAGGAGCAACAGTGCGACGAGTCCGAAGCTGAGGACGGCGTACGCCGTGGCGACTGTCTGCGCGTACGTCGTCCGGATCTCGCGGCGAACCTCCTTGCGGGTCTCGAGTGCCTCGGCGATGTCTCGCAGGGCAGTGACCAGCGCGCCGCCGGAGCGGGAGCTGACGACGAGCGAGCTGACGAGGATTGCGAGCTCACGTGAGGGCAGTCGCTGCTCCATGTTGGCCATCGCACGCTCGAGTGGCACGCCGATGTTGATCTGACCCGTCACGGTGCGCAGCTCGCTGCGGGCGGGCTCCTCCAGCTCCTCAGCCGCCATGGCGAGGGCCGTGCGGATCGAGAGGCCGGCGGATGATGCATTCGACAACACCCGGGCCAGCTCGGGCATCTGGGCGATGAAGTCCTCCTTGCGCTTCTCGCGCAACGACTGGACCCGGTTGCGGACGAGTAGTGCGCCGACCCAGAAGCCGACGGGAAGCAGCAGCCAGGAGAAGAGGAAGCCGATGACGACGCCGATGGTGAGGCAGAACGCGATGACGAGCAGCGCGAAGGAGCTGGGACGGATCGACCAGCCGAGGAGACTGATGGTGGACTGGACGCCGTCGCCCCATCGGGAGTTGAGCACGAACCGGTCGAGCCTGGATCGAGTGACATCGCGATCGTCGACGTTGCGATCACCGCGGACCGCTCGCACGTACAGGCTCTGCTCGCCCAGATTGACCCAGAACTGGTAGAGCGCAAGCAGCGCCAGGGTCAGGGTGGCGAATGACGCGAACAGGGTCAGGGTCACGTCAGACCTCGTCGGGATTCGACCGCGTGGACGTGACGGGCTGTCCGGCGAGCTCCAGACGGCGGAGGAAGTGGGCCGGCAGGGTATGGGCCACGTGGCGGCCACGCACGATTCGGTCTGCGCCGACCGGCTCGGCGTCGAACGTCGCGATGCGTTCGAACGCGTAGTCGGCCCGACCCTTGGACGAGACCAGCGCGACGTCGACGACGCGACGGGATCCGTCAGGGCCGCGCTCGAGCTGCACGATCAGGTCGATCGCGTTGTTGACCTGTTCGCGAACCGCCGCGAACGGCAGGTCGAGATCGCTCATGCTGGCCAGGGTCTCGGCGCGGCTCAACGCCTCTTCGGGGCTGTTGGCGTGGATCGTGGTGAGCGATCCCTCGTGGCCGGTGTTCATCGCGGACAACATGTCCATGGTCTCGCCGCCACGGACCTCACCGACGACGATGCGATCGGGACGCATGCGCAGGGAGTTGCGGACCAGGTCGCGGATTGAGACCAGACCCTTGCCCTCGACATTGGCCGGACGAGACTCGAGGCGAATGACGTGGGTCTGCTGCAGCGACAGCTCGGCCGCGTCCTCGATCGTCACGATGCGCTCCCGCTCGGGGATGTAGGACGACAGGGAGTTGAGCAACGTCGTCTTGCCCGAGCCCGTACCGCCGGAGACGATGATGTTGAGCTTGGCGCGTACGGAGGCCGCGAGGACATGGGCCGTCTGGGAGTTGAGGGTGCCGGCGCTGACGAGCTGCTCCATCGTGAACGGTCGAGGGAACTTTCGGATCGTGACGACCGGCCCATCGAGTGCCAGTGGCGGGAGGATCACGTTGACGCGCTCGCCGGTACGAAGTCGGGCATCGACCATCGGGCTCGACTCGTCGACGCGGCGGTTGACGGTCGACACGATGCGGTCGATCGTCTGGAGCAGCTGCTCGGTGCTGACGAACCGTTCCTTGGCCAGCTCGATCCGTCCGAGGCGCTCGACGTAGATCTGGTCCGGTCCGTTGACCATGATCTCGGTGATCGCGTCATCGGCCAGCAGCGGTTCGAGGACGCCAAGGCCGAGAGCCTCGGCCACCACGCGTCGGATCAGACCGGTACGTTCGCGGCTCGACAGCAGCGGGCCGTGTGACGCCACGAGGTGGGTCATGACTCGCTCAAGGCGGGCGCGGCGCTGTGGCAGCTCGAGCTTCGACAGCTCGGGCAGGTCGATCTCGCTCAGCAGCCGCTCGCGGAAGTCCGCGACGAGTGCATCGTCGGTCTCCTCGGCTATCGCTGCGAGCTCGGCGTTCTGCTCTCCATCCGTGGTTCGGATGGAGGTGGCGGAGAAAGTTGCGCGCTCTTTCATGGCATCACCGTCTTGCGGGTGATGACTAGATCGGTGAACGGGATGATGTCGGGGATTTCGAACCTCGCGGTGACGCCGTGCCCGGGGCCGTGCAAGGAGATGTCTCCTGCGTCGGGCCGCAACCACGAGGGAACGGTGTCGTTGACGACCGCTCGAACTGCATCTGATGACATTCCGGGCTCCTGCGACCACGCCCGAGCGGCATTGCGCACGCCGGTCTGTGCTGAGGTGGTGGCGTACAGGGCCAGGGCGGTCTGGGCGAGGATCACCAGGACCAGCGCGACGAGCGGGGTGATGCCGATGATCTCGATCGTGGAGGTCCCGCGCTCGCGGTCTTGCCTGCGCCCGGTCATTTGGACTCGTCGAGGATCGGAGCGGATGAACTGATCGTGACACCTGTGGCCACGCCGGGAAGAAGGAGTGGCAGGTGACCGCGTACGACGACCTTGTCGTTACCGAGGTCGATGTCGATCAGGTCGCGGAACCATGGCGCCACGGACTCCTTGGCTTCCGCGGTGACCTCAGCGGAGCTGCTGCCAAGCGATGCCTCGCGGCCCGCGGTGTTGGCGGCGTGGCTGGTGTAGGCGGCAGTCACGCCCCACAGGCCGAACTGCCAGAGCATCAGGACGAACAGCCCAATGGGGACGAGGGCACCAATGAACTCGATGGTCGACTGACCGGCTTCGGCGGCTGGTTCCGGCACTTCGGCCTTGCGTCGCTTGAGGCTTGGACGAGTGCGCGGCTTCGCCTTGGGTGCCGTCTTGCCTTCGGGGACGGTGTTGAGCGTGCTGGCCAGACCCTGGATCAGCGACCACCATGCCGGTGAGCGGATCTCGCTGGGGTTCTGGAGGTTGAGTCCGCGCTGAAGGACCTTCATCGATTCCGGCAGGACTGTGGCGATCGGATCCTTGGGGAGCAGACGCGAGGCGGTGTCGTGCTGGATGTCGCTGTCGCGGCTCGCACGATTGACCAGGATCTTCACGGCATCGAGCTCTCGAGCACCGATACGCCGCCAGGACTCGACCGCACGGTGGGCCCCGCGCAGTGCCAGGAGGTCGGGAGTGGTGACCAGGATGACGTCGTCTGCGGTCTCGACCGCTGCAGCGGTGGCGGGGTTGATCGAGGACCCACAGTCGGCGATCACCAGATCGAAGTGCCGGCGAAGCGCCGCCAGCAGCAGGAGGGTCTCGCGTTCGCTGACCTCGCCGATGTCCTCGACCCGGCTCGGGGCGAGTACCGCCGCCAGCCCGGAAGGACTGCGGTGGACCGCGGACTCAACCGTCTGAGCCGAGAGGTCGTCTGCCACCTTGGCGAGGTCGGAGATGTCGAGCCGGTGCTCGATCCCGAGGAAGTCGCCAACGTCGCCCCCGTCGAGATCGAGATCGACCACGCACACGCTGCGGCCGGGTACGCGGGTGACGGCGTCATGGCCGAGATGGATCGCGATCGTCGTGGTGCCGACGCCACCCTTGGACCCTGCCACCACGATCATGCGACCACGAGCACCGAGCTCGTCGTCGCCGACGCCTGAGGAGAGGTGTCGACGCATCTGGCGGACCCAGTCAGCTGCGGCCGGAAGGCGCTGCTGGAGATCATCGTGCGACGTGGGGTACTGGAGCACTCCTCGAGCGCCGGCATCCATGGCGGCCGTGAACACCTCGGGTGAGAACTTCTCGGTGATCACGATGGCGGCGATGTCGGGGTGCCGCGCCTGCATGTCGCGCACGGCCTGAGGGGTGGGCAGCGGCCCGACGGCCTCGTGGATCAGGACGATGTCGGGCTGACGGTCCAGAATCGTGTCGTGGAGCCGGGCTGTGGTGTCGACGACGTCGACGACGGTGAAGCCGTCTACCTCGTCGACCTGGGACCGTAGCTCCATGCCGGTCGTCTGGTCAGGTGCGACGATCACGACGGGGACACTCATGATCCGCCTCCCAGATCGTCGAGGTCCCCTTCGCGGACGGACTCGGGCTCGCCCGTGCGGTTCTTGCTCGAGACGCCCGGTGGGAGACCCACGAGCCGAACAGACTCGGCAAAGGCATCGGCGTAGGTGACCGCGAGGGCGTCCTTCGGCCGCAGGGCGAGCGTCACGGGGACGATTTGTTCCTCAGCGAACGAGTCGCCGGTCTTGTTGGTCTGCGTCTCGATACCGCGGACCGAGACGACGCGCACGTTGCGGACCAGCACCTGTGACGTGCCACCGTTGCCAGACTCGTCGGTGAAGACCGCATAGACGTCGACGAAGTCACCTGTCTGGACCCGACCGGCGATGCCCGTCTTGGCGTCGACCGTCAGCGCGATCTCGCGCTCGTCCTCATTCAGCGAGGAGCGGGCGAGGAGCATGTCGTCGCTCAGGTACGTACCCTCGCCGACGTTGAACGCGACGCGCTCGCCGATGAGCGACTCGAGGTCGGTCGTGGCGCCCTTCGAGGCCCAACGCTTCGGGATCTCGACGGCTTCGACATCGGCCTCCTCGATCACCGAGTAGGCCGGGATCTCGTTCTTGGCCTGGTAGGTCTTGACCAAGGGGGACACCTTGGCGTTGACCGATCCGACCCAGCTGATCGAGACGAAGAAGAGCGCGATGGCGCTGATGCCGGCAAGCATCATCAGGATGGCGCCTCGCCGCTGTCGGGGATTCACTCAGGTACTCCTTGGAACGTGCGGGTGGTCATGTGGCAATAGGGGCAGCTCGCCCGGGCATGGGCGGCGCCGCACGCGGTGCAGTCGACGGCGTGCCTGGCTCGAGCCGTTGCGCGATCACCGAAGTCCTCGGGGATCGCGACGAACTCGACGGCGTTTGTGGTGCCGTACATGTCGACGAGGTCACGTACGGGGGAGATGGCGCTGGAGGAGGTGGAGCCGAGCGCAGCGCGTACGGCCTCGACGGCCCATGAGTCGGAGGGAGAGTGCAACAGGGCGGTGCCCGGTCGAGGCGAACTCACCTTCAGCGGATTGCGGGAGGCGACTCGTACGACAGCCGTGGGCGTCTGCTCCGCGAGGAACGCGGCACCGGGCGCCCAGGCGCGTACGTGCTGCCACATCGACGGGTTGGGACGAGTCAGCTGGGACAACTTGGTGAGCCACGTGGCTGACCATGCGCGGTCGCGGAGGTCGTCGATGGTGGCGTGGAGCCAGGCGGCGTTGCCACCGCTGTCGTCGGCCAGTGATGAGATCACGGCGAGGGCAAGGGGATTGCCGGGCAGCGGTTCGACGGCCGTACGCAGTCCGCGCACCCGGATCTTGGCTCGTGCGGCGATGGCGTGCAGGTCGTCGAGGTCCTCGACAGAACCAGTCAGCACGACACGGTGGTCGAGCTGGTGGATGTCGGTGATCGCCGACTCGACCGCGTCGGCGTGGCGGATGTCGGCCACGGACAGGTTGCCGTGAACGCCTGAAACGCCCAGCGACGAACCCAGACGCGTCACCAAAAGGACACGACTACTGATACTTCCCCCTAGTTCGAAACCTTGATGACCGTTCAGCGCCCCCGGCGCTGGGCATCATCAGATGCTGAAGAACTGCTGCGAATGTACCCCAGTCGGAAGTCGGGAAGGTTTCGGGCAGAAGGTGGTGTGCCAGACTGCTTTTCATGTTCGGGGGAAAACGAGCCATCATCGTGCTGCCGCTTGCGATCGCTGTCCTGATGGGCGGTTCAACTCTCGGGTCGGCGTCCGCGGAGGAGTCAGTGATCGGCCAGGGCGGCGGATCGGTGATCCTGCTGCTCGACGGATCGGGCTCGATGAAGGAGCCGTCCGGCGACGGCCGTACCCGCATGGAGGCTGCCAAGGAAGGCCTCGCCCGGGTCATCAAGGCGCTGCCGGACGACTCGAAGGTGGGCTTGAGGGTCTACGGCTCCGAGGTCGAGGACGGTGCGGGTTCGTGCAAGGACAGCACCCGCCTCGTACCCGTCGATGACGTGGACAAGGCGGCACTCACCGCGGGAGTCAAGAAGCTCAAACCGCTCGGCAACACCCCGATCGCCTACTCGCTCAAGCAAGCAGTCGACGACCTCCCTGATGAAGGGCCGCGCAGCATCGTGCTGGTCTCCGACGGTGAGGAGAACTGCGGCGGTGATCCGTGCAAGGTGGCTCGCGACCTGCGCAAGCAGGGCACTGACTTCTACGTCGACGTCGTCGGCCTGCAGGTCGACCGAGCGTCCCGCGACCAGCTGACCTGCATCGCATCGGCCGGTGGTGGCACCTACTACGACGTCCAGGACATCTCGCGCCTCGACTCAACCCTCGAGCGCGCCTCGGTGAGAGCCGCCAGAGGCTACGTCGAGAACGGCCTGGCGGTCGAAGGTGGCACCAGTGCTTCGGACGCCGCGAAGATCGAGGACGGCCAGTGGCTCGACACGGTTGGTGACAGTGGCGCCGAGTACTACTCGATCCCCGATGCGGGCAAGGGAACCCTCCACGTGAGTGTCTCGACCCGGACGACGTCTGATGACCTCACGGCATCCGAGCGTCTCAACATCTCCGTCGCCGCAGCCGATGGGACATCGTGCGGAGATGCCCGCGCCTCGGTAATCGGTGTCGGCAACACCAAGGCGCCGTACGCCGCCTACCTCACCGTCACGCCTGAGGTGAAGGCTGAGTGCGGCGACGGACCGTACGTCCTGGCGGTCGAGCCTCCTGACGTCGCGGGTGTCAAGCCGCTGGAGCTGCTCGTGCGCACCGAGCCAGAGGTCAAGAACGTGTCCGATCTTCCTCCGGCCGCCTCGGACGACGGTTACTCCGACGTGACCGTGTCGACGCCGTCAGGCACGCCGACGCCGGTGCTCGGCTCGGTCAGCTTCACCGGTGCGCCACTGCTGAAGCCAGGCATCTACACCGACTCGATCGTCGCCGGCGAGACCTTGCTCTATCGGGTCCAGGGCGTGGAGTGGGGCCAGCAGGCCGTGTGCGACGTGACGCTGGGCAAGGCAGATGGCTCGGTCTCCAATCGCAACGTCCGCGCTACCCAGGCGCGTGTCTACGGGCCCTTCCGCACCGAGGTCACCGAGATCACCAGCGGAAATGACGACGACGTCTATGAGGGCGACGAGCTGAAGTTGCACGTCGCGAGCCCTGCGCTGGTCTACGCCAACCGCGCGGAGAGTGACAAGGTGCTCCAGGGGTCGGCGACGGCTGGCGACGTCTACTGCGGAATCAGCGTGCGATCCACGTCGGAGGAGAATGACGCCGAGATCGGTGACGTCCCCGTGACCCTGAGCGTCGGCGTGGCTGGTGACGTCACGGGCGAGCCCAAGTACGCGTCGCCGCCGAAGGAGTCAGCCAACGAGAAGGCCGACGACAGCGGTGACGGTGGCCCCTCGACCGGCCTGATCGTCGGGCTCGCCTTTGCTCTCCTGCTGCTGGTCGCTCTGGCGGTCGCGCTGCTACGCCGCCGCCGTTCCTGACCTCAGCTGTGGCGAGTGAAACCACTCAGGTTTCAGCATTTTTTAAGGTTCCGGCTATTGCGGTCGACTGCCGGTCTGATCTATAACTTTGCCGTGAAATTGAGTCAACCGGACTCAATCTCGTGAAAGGAGATCTGACCATGAACGCTATGACCTTTGATCCTTTCGGCGACATCGATCGCCTGCGGGATGCCTTCCGTACGGGTGCGCGAGCCGTGCCGGTCGACCTGGTCCGTGAGGGCGACAGGTACCTCCTGAATGCCGACCTCCCGGGCGTCGACCCGGGATCGATCGACATCGATCTGGATGGGAACCTGCTGACGATCCGTGCGGAGCGCACCCAGGCGATGCATGAGCACGCGAAGTGGATCGTCCAAGAACGCCGTGGCGGCAGCTACTACCGCCAGTTCACGCTCGGTGACGGCATCGACCGGGAGTCGATCTCGGCGAGCTACGAAAACGGTGTGCTCTCCTTGATGATCCCCATCAGCGAGAAGGCGAAGCCTCGCAAGATCGAGGTGTCTGCCTCCGACGTACGGGAGTCGATCACCGCCTAGACGCGTCGTTTAGGCAGCCCGTTCTCGGGTATTTCAGTAGCGCTGAACCAACGGGCTGATCCTGACAGCGCCGAACCGTTCAGCTTGGTCCGACAGGGCGCGTGGCGGACCACCGGCTTACGCAGACGTGTTGGTCCGCCCGCTTCCTCGGGCTGATGCCCATGGCCAAAGTTTGGGCCAGCTCGGGTCGGGGTAGTTCTCGGCGAACGACCCGACACAGGAGCTGAAGAGCCATGACTCTCGCCGAGCTCCCCTTCACCGACTTCGCTGGTCTCACCGTCCTGCACGACGCCCAAGTCCTCGCCCCACGGGCGTGGACCGTCGCGCAGTCCACCTGGTCAGCCGAGATTCTCCGAAATGCTCCGCAGGGGCCAGTGCTGGAGCTCTGCGCTGGCGTGGGTCACATCGGCTTGGCCGCTGTCGCCAACGGCCGCCGTGACCTAGTCATGGTGGACCTCAACCCCGTCGCGTGCGACTTCGCTCGACGCAATGCTGGGGCAGCTCTCATGAGCCACCGCGTCGAGGTGCGCGAGGGACGGATGGACGAGGTGATCCACCCCGGTGAGAAGTACGCCCTGATCATCGCAGACCCGCCGTGGGTCCCGACTGAGGGAATCCGCGACTTCCCTGAGGACCCGATCGTGGCGATCGATGGGGGAGCGGATGGTCTCGCGGTGGCACGTACGTGCTGCCGCGTCATCGAGTCACACCTCGCAGAAGGAGGATCAGCGGTGTTGCAACTGGGATCTCAGGCACAGGCAGATGCCATCGCCGAGCATCTCGAGTCCGCGTCTACGTTGCGAGTGCGGGAGACCAGGTCGTACGAGCGCGGCGTGCTCGTTCTCCTGACCCGCTGATGTCACTTCTTCGGGATCAGCTTGTGGGTCCCGTCACACCACGGTTGCGACTGTGACTTGCCGCAGCGGCAGACCGCACTGACGGGGCGGGTGGTGCGGTGTGGCCGGCCCTCCGGGTCCTCTACGACGTGGTCACCGCGCAGCAGCATGGGACCACCGGGACACAGGATGACGTCCGGGTGCTCGTCGCGCGTCACGCTGCTGCCCACGCCTCGAGCATGCGTTGGGCGAACCGATTCTCCAGGTCCAGGCACGTGAACGCCCCGAAGAAGATGTCCTCCCGCAACGACGGCTCCTCCTCGGCGAGCGAGCCGCAGATCGTCCGCACGGCGAGCTGTTCGTGCACCGCATCGGCCTCGACGTGCTCGAGGTAGTAGTCGATGATCGCCTGCGGCAGGCCCAATCTCTCGAGTCCCTGAGCCAGGCGGCGGGACGGCACGCTGCTGGTCACCTCGAACGCCGCCAGGTGACCGAGAGCCGCGCCCCTCAGCCGACGATTGAGTCCGAACAGCGACATCGCGTTGTTCTCCTCAAGGACCTCGGCGGGCACATCGTCGATGTATGAGCCGTACTCGTGGCGGAGGCCGCACTGGTCGAGGCCACGCGCGAACAGCTCGGCGTGTAGCTTCCCCGGATCACCGCACCCGTACTCGTCGAACTGCAGCTCCATCAGTGCCGCCTTCGTACGCGGTGCCAGACGCGGCACGACCCACGCGGTCGGATCGGACTCCTTGAGGTGGTAGATCGAGCGCATCCTCAGCAGCTCCAGCGCCTGGTCGTGATCGGCCTCGTGCTGCACGAACTTCGCGAGCGAGGGACCGTCATGGTCCGTGATGAAGCCGAAGAGGGCCTCGGCAAGGTCACCTTTGAGCGTCGGGGCGACGAAGCGGTCTCGGAGCTCGGCCTCGAATCCTTCCTCAAGTGACCGCCGGAGATCGATGAGCTCGGGCTGCCACTCGAGATGGTCGTCCACGTCGTCGAAGCCGCGGTAATGCAGCTCGTACAACGCCCACAGGGTGATGTGCAGGTCTTCCTCGTCGTCGGCCAGCGTGCGCAGAGCGTCCTGCCATGAGGACATCGGGCGGCGCATCGACTCGAAGACGATCTCGCTGAGCGAGCCGCGACCTTTCGGGGTCAGCATGGCTCGACCTCCTCTAGCCAGTGCCATTCGCCCCGGCAGTCGAAGAATCCTGGGAGATCTTCGTCGACAGCTCCTGATTGACGGTCAAGCTGGTGCAGATCGCGCATGGGAGTTCCTCTGCGGTGGTGACGCGTGTTCGCCGTTGCTTGACGACTGCTGCGGAGTACCCCATCTGGCTCAGACGAACCGCGGACGTGCGGCTGGCTCGATCTGCACAGAACCTTCACACGTCGTCCCCCATTTCTAACGAGTCGCGCTCCTACGCTGAGGTCATGAGCCCCACGCGTCGGATCCTGCTGGTCGAGGATGAGCCGATCATCAATGCGGCAGTCACCGATCGGCTCGTCGCAGAGGGCTACGACGTCGTCCGTGCGTACGACGGTCCGGGGGCCGTCGAGGCGTTTGCCACCAGCAACCCTGACCTCGTGCTTCTCGACGTGATGCTCCCTGGCTTCGACGGCCATGAGGTGTGTCGGCGCATACAGGCTGTACGCCCCGTACCCGTCTTGATGCTCACGGCCCGCGACGACGAGGCAGACATCCTGGTTGGACTGGCGGTCGGCGCTGACGACTATCTGACCAAGCCGTTCCGTATGCGGGAGCTCGTTGCCCGAGTCGCAGCACTGCTTCGCCGGGTCGATCGGGCTGCGGAACTTGCTGGGCGTGGCACGACCGACCTTGGTGACGTGCGCGTCGACGCGGCCGCCCGGCGGGTGTGGGTCGCCGAGGACGAGGTCCACCTGACCCCGACCGAGTTCGATCTCTTGCTCTGCCTTGCCATGAATCCGGGTGTCGTACTCACTCGCGAACGGCTGCTTGACGAGGTGTGGGGATGGGCGGATGCGTCCGGCACTCGCACCGTCGACAGCCACATCAAGGCGCTGCGCGCCAAGATCGGCGCCGATCGTGTCCGTACGGTGCATGGCGTCGGCTATGCGTTCGAGGTGAACGCATGAGTGTGCGGCCGCTCGATCTGGTTCGCTCGGTCAAGGTCAAGCTGGGCTTGTTGGTCGCCGCCAGCGTCATCGTCGCCATCACGGTCGCCAGCATCGGGTCAGCCGGCGGTGTCCCCGTCCTTCTGAGCGTCCCCGTCACGATCGTGCTTGCACTGGCCGTCACCCAGCTCCTGGCAGTCGGAATGACCTCGCCGCTTCGGGAGATGACCCACGCCGCCAGCCGAATGTCGACGGGCGATCACTCCGTACGTGTCACCGCTTCATCGCGCGACGAGGTCGGCGAGCTGGCTCGGGCGTTCAACCGAATGGCGGAGGACCTCGCCGAGGTCGACAGGCACCGGCGTGAGCTGGTGGCCAATGTCAGCCACGAGCTGCGCACGCCGCTTGCCGCGTTGTCTGCTGTGCTTGAGAACCTCGCCGACGGTGTGACCGAACCTGATCCCGAGACCTTGCGTGCCGCCCTGGCACAGGGTGAGCGCATGACCGCGCTGGTCACCGACTTGCTCGACCTCTCGCGAGTCGACGCAGGCAAGACTCCGCTGGCGTACGAGGACGTCGATGTCACGGCATTGCTGGAGGCTGCGGCTGCGGAGAGCCGGGTCGGCGGCCGCGACGTCTCGTACGAAGTAGAGGTCATCCCGGCTGACTTGGTCGTACGTGGCGATGCCGCCCGGCTTCGCCAGCTTGTTGCCAACCTGCTCGACAACGCATCGCGGCACAGCCCGCCTTCCGGGACCGTGACCATCAGTGCCGCAGCTACGGATGACCACTGGCACCTCGACGTGACTGACGAAGGTCCTGGCGTCGCCCCGGCGGATCGCGAGCGAGCCTTCGAACGATTCGGCACCCTCAGCGACATCGATGGAGGCGGCGGAACGGGTCTCGGCCTCGCCATCGCGCGATGGGTCACCGACCTGCACGGCGGAACCATCCGTTTCACAGAGCCCGACACGCGGGGCGCCCACGTACGGGCAGACCTCCCGCTCAACCCGACACCTGTCGCACCCAAGGAGATCACCATGACCACGCCAACACCTCCAACTGTCACGGTGACTGCGCCGACGCCGACGCCACCAAAGCCGCCGTCGACAGCCGAGTGGCTCTTCGGTGACCTGTGGCCCGAGCGCGACCTTCCGGCCCACGTGCCGATCCTGTTCGGGGCGATCGGCGTCGGGGTGCTCGCCGGACTGGTCCTTCCGTTCCGTGATCTCGGGCTCGCATACTTCCTTGTCCTGCTCGCTGCCGGTGGCGTCCTGTTTGCGGCGAGCCGTCGACGCAACGACCGGTTCACGATGATCTGCGCAGCGCTCTGCGTCGCACTCGCGTCAGTGACTGTTCTCCGCGACGCTGAGTGGATCGCGGTGCTCTGCATCCTTGCCGGCGTCGTGGTCTGCGCAGCAGGCCTCGTTGGTGCCAACAGTGTCAGAACGTTTGCGCTCAGCGTGATCGCCTGGCCTCTGTCGGGTGTGCGTGGCATGCCCTGGCTCGGTCGGACCCTGCGCGCTCTCTCAGGCCAGGGCAACAAACTCGCACTCGTCCGGACAGCCGTCCTCTCGGTCGTGGCTCTCACGGTGTTCGCCCTGCTCTTTGGCTCCGCCGACGCACTGTTCGCCGAGTGGATCGGGGCACTGGTCCCTGACTTCGGCTCCGACGACCTGGCACTCCGCTCGTTCATCACATTCGCGATCGGGGGAGTCGTTCTCGCCGGCACCTATCTCGCTCAGAACCCGCCAGAGTCCGATCGCGTCGAGCTCGCCGCCCGCCCGGTCGCCAATCGCTTCGAGTGGCTGGCTCCGGTGCTCGTTGTCGATGCCGTGTTCGCGGTGTTCCTCGTCGCGCAGGCCACGGTGATCTTCGGTGGCCACGACTACCTCGAGCGCACGACCGGCCTGACGTATGCCGAGTACGTCCACCAGGGCTTCGGCCAGCTCACCGTCGCCACGGTTCTCACACTGCTCGTGGTCTGGGCCGCGTCTCGCAAGGCGCCACGAGACACCGCCGAGGACCGGTTGTGGATCCGCGTCTCGCTCGGTGTCCTCTGTGCATTGACCCTGGTCGTCGTCGCCTCCGCGCTCTACCGGATGGACGTCTACCAGGACGCGTACGGCTTCACTGCGCTTCGCGTGCTTGTCGACATCTTCGAGGGCTGGCTGGGTCTCCTAGTCGTCGCCACGATGGCCGGGGGGCTCGCGCTCAAGGCGTCATGGTTGCCACGGTTCGGTCTGTTCAGCGGCGTCGCGCTGCTACTCGCCTTCGCAATGATCAACCCAGAGGCCTGGATCGCCAGGCAGAACATCGAACGGTTCGAGTCGACGGGCAAGATCGACTGGACCTACCTGCAGACCCTCTCCGATGATGCGCTGCCGACCCTGGCCACGCTTCCGGACGACCAGGTCCCGTGCGCACTGACGACCGACTATCGCAAGAGCGACAACGACTGGCTGGAGTGGAACATCGGTCGAGCTCGGGCCAACTCAGTGTTCGACAAGGAGGCGGCTGGCTGGTCGTCCGCGAACGATTGCCCGGGTCAGACAGTCGACTGACCGAGGATCGTCTCGAGTGTTTCGACGACGAGCTTGTGGTCCTCGAGCTGAGGAAGCCCCGACACCGCGATCGTGCCGACGCAACCGGTGCCCCGGATCAGGATCGGGAACGCGCCGCCATGCGCTGCGTACGTCGCGGTGTCGAGCCGTGAATCGGTGTCGAACGACCCGCCTCTGACGCGAAACGTCTCACCGACGCGGAGTGACGATTGCCCGTAGCGGTCGACCACGGCGCTCTTGCGCGCGAGCCAACTGTCGTTGTCGGCCGAAGCTCCGGGCAGCGCTGCGTGGAACAGCTCCTGGCCGTTGCGGCGGATCGAGATCGCGATCGGCAGGCCAGCGGCGAGCCCCGCATCGCGCAGGGCGACGCCGACCGTCCACGCAGTCTGTTCGTCGAAAGCGTCGAACACGAGTCGTCGTTCTTGGTCTTCCAATTCGTCGATCAGCCCGGTCATGGGTGCAGGTCTCCCTTGTCTGAGTTGTTGTTGCTCTGGTCGACGATGACGTTATGCGCGATGTCGCTGAGCTTGACGTTCTCCTGCTGAGAACGGCGGCGAAGGTACTCAAATGCCTGCTCCGCGCCGATCCCGTAGCGGCCCATGAGGATTCCTTGTGC
>JAKFCR010000212.1:0-2777 GCA_036676545.1 Aeromicrobium sp.
AGGAGATCGTATGAGCACCATCACCGAAGCAGTGGACGTCGATGTCGACGTACGGACCGCGTACAACCAGTGGACGCAGTTCGAGTCGTTCCCGGAGTTCATGGAAGGCGTCGAAGAGGTGCGGCAGTCAGACGACAAGCACCTGCACTGGGTCACGAAGGTTGGCCCGGTGACACGCGAGTTCGACGCCACGATCACCGAGCAGCACCCCGACGAGCGGGTGGCCTGGAAGTCCGACGACGGGCCGGAGCACGCCGGCGTCGTCACGTTCCACCGTCTGGATGACAACAAGACCAAGGTCACCGTCCAGATGACCATTGACCCCGAGGGTTTCGTCGAGGAGGTCGGTGACAAGGCCGGCATCATCGACCGCCGGGTCAAGGGCGACGTTGCCAATTTCAAGAAGTTCATCGAGTCACGCGGCGGTCAAGAAACTGGCGCATGGCGCGGAGACATACCCCGTCCTGAGTGATTGATCGAATGCGGCGCACCCTTCGGGGTGCGCCGCATTCGCATGTTCCGGCAACTGTGCGTGCCTCGACTATTTCCTTCACTGGCCAAGCGGCGTACCTTCAAAAACGGGGTTTTCACGCGAGGAGAAGCCATGCTGAGCAATCTTGAGATCTACGCTGTCATACCTGCCTCCGACCTCGGCCGGGCACGAGAGTTCTACGAGGACAAGCTCGGGCTCAAGCCCGATGAAGAGCGCGACGAAGGCGTGCTCTACAAGGTCAACAACTCGAAATTCCTGCTGTATGAGACCAGCTTCGCAGGCACGGCACAAAACACCGCCGCCACGTGGGTGACATCCGACCTCGATGCCGACATGGTCGAGCTGCGCAGCAGAGGAGTCGTGTTCGAGGACTACGACTTGCCGGGCCTGAAGACCGAGAACGGCGTCGCCACGAGCGAGGGTGGCCGAGCCGCCTGGTTCAAGGACTCCGAGGGCAACATCCTCGCGCTGTCCGAAGGCATGTGACGCCGCAGTAGTACGGAGGGCGGGGCTCGAGCCCGCGACCCAAAGACTGATGAGTCGCTCGGCCGGGGTGCTGGGTGTTCGCGTCCCCGTTCTCCGTGAATGCAAACGTGTTGGCGTCCGGCTGCGGTGTGGCCCAATCAGGGTTACCGTGAATGTGAGCGTCGTCACACGTGACTCTGCTCCACGACACGGCGACGGTGCCCCTGGTCAGGCACCGCCAGCGCGAGTTGAGTCGGCCCCAGGGGAAGCCGGACTCAGCAACTGGCCACCACAGGTGGCCGACGCCAAGCGCGCCAGCACCCTCAGACCTTTGGAAAGGTTTCCTGGTTCCCCGCGTTGAGGATCCATTCGTTAAATCGCTCGGCTTGCCCATGCACTCCCGCCGGCGAACCCCTGCGGCATGGAACAGCTGCGGACCGTTTCCAAAGGATCGCCTCGTGAAAACTCTCGACGCACGCAAAACCCAGACCAAGGCCTTCTTGGCCATCTCACTCACCGGTGGACTCCTCGCGGCCGCAGTCTCATTTGGGTCGGGCGCACATGCCGCCACGGCGCTCCAGCTCGGCACGTCAGAACAATTCGCTGTCCTGGCCGGAGCGGGCGTCACCAACACCGGCTCGACCACCATCCAGACCGTTGACGCCTCCGTTCGTGGCGATGTCGGAACGTATCCGACAAACACCATCACCGGCGAAGCCGGGATCACCTGGATCGCCCCTGCGACCGGCAGCTTTCACAAGGCCGACGCCGTCGCGCAGCAAGCCCAAGCAGACAATCTGACCGCCTACAACCAGGCCTTTGGCGCGCCTTCGTCGTCAGCGCTGGGAGCGCAGCTCGACAACCTCACACTGCTGGCCGGAGTCCACACTGCGAGCTCAACACTGAATCTCGCCGAGAACGGGACCGTCACCCTCGACGCGGAGAACGACCCAGCCGCGGTGTTCATATTTCAGGTCGGCTCGTCTTTGACGATGGAGGTCAACTCCACGGTTTCGCTCATCAACGGCGCGAGCCCGTGCAATGTCTTCTGGCAGGTCAGCGATGACGCAACGATCAAGACCGACGCCACTTTCATAGGCACGCTCTTGGCGGAGAACGCGATCGTCGCCCAGTCCGGCGCCGACTTCATCGGCCGACTCCTTGCTCAGAACGCCGCCGTGACGCTCGACAACAACACCTTCGTCCTGCCTGCGTGTGGTGCGACATCAGCCGACGACGAAGACGACGGGACAGACGGGACCGACGGGACAGACTCAGACGGAACTGACGCCGACGGGACCGACGGGACCGACGTCGATGCCGCAGCAGACGCCGACGGTGACGGTGACGACGCCGACGGTGACGGAACCGATACCGATACCGATACCGATACCGATACCGATACCGATACCGATACCGATGGTGCCGACGACTCAGACGCGGACAGCGTAGACAGAGCTGACACTGAAGCAGACGGTGGCGACTCGGACGCTACCGTCGCTGACGGAAGCGACGGCGCCCAAGCCGATGGCGACTCCTTCGATCTCCCCGACACGGGTGGCCCGGCCTTTGGACTCTGGATAACCGCTGCGGGATTCATCGTCGCCGGCGTGGTCTCGATGGTTCTGGGCCGCAGCCCCGCAGGAGCTCACCGCCGCGTGTGACGACACCTGAGCTGAGGCAACGTTTGTAGGGAGGGCGGGGCTCGAACCCGCGACCCAGGGATTATGAGTCCCCTGCTCTAACCAGCTGAGCTACCTCCCCTTGGGATGCGGGCTTAGCCTAACCGCATGGAACCCACACCCCTCGAACCAGTCGA
>JAKFCR010000213.1:0-8750 GCA_036676545.1 Aeromicrobium sp.
CCACGACGGATCGTGTGCCGGAAGTCCTCCCCGGTGCGCATGCGTTGAGCGCGCGCGAGCAACGACTCAGGCAGACAGCTTGGCGCGGCCCTTGCGGCGGCGATCAGCGAGGATCGCGCGGCCGGCGCGGGTGCGCATGCGAAGACGGAAGCCGTGCTTCTTGGAGCGACGACGATTGTTCGGCTGGAAAGTACGCTTGCTCATGAGTTCCTCACGGGGGATTGGGCCGTTTCAACGGCCACCGCTCGCCCACGACACGAGTCGCATTTCGTGGGCACACGGCAGTCGTCGTTTAGCACGACTAGTCCACGGTACGCGGTGCGTTCACGGACGGTCAAACTGATACCCATACGCCACCTGAGTCACAACGTCCACGCGACACGCCGAGAAGGTTGGACGAGCTGGGGAAAACCGCTTGTATGCGCTCAGCAAGGCTGCTAGCGTCACCGCGGTATCGACTTTTTCCACAAGGCCCACCATGGGCCTATTTGCATTCACAACCTGTGGAAAACCATGTGGAACACATAGTGAAAGACCCTGTCGGGAGGCATTGGATGAGCGACGGCCAGGAGCCCACTCCCGAGGAGTACCTCGACACGGTGTGGCAACAGGCCGTCGACACGCTCTCCCCCGGCGCCAAGGTGTGGGTCTACTCCGCCAAGCCACTGAGCCTTCACGACAACATCATGATCGTCGCGGTCCAGGACGACCTCACCCGTGCACAGCTCGAGTCCCGTGTGCGACCAGCCCTTGAGCACGCCATCAGCATGGCGCTCCAGCAGGAGACACGCCTGATCGTCACGATCGAGCCGTCAACCTTGGATTGGCTAAGTCAACAAGACGATATGTCGACAAACTCGCAGAGTGGTGTCGCGGTAGTCGAAGACCTCGACGAGGATCTTGACGAGGACGATCAGCACGAGTTCGTTCCGAGCTGGGCCGAGCGCAAGACCGCTCCGCCACGCATCGGCAGTGTCGCCGAAGCCAGGCTCAACCCGCGCTACCTGTTCGAGAACTTCGTCATCGGCTCGTCCAACCGCTTTGCCCACGCTGCCGCCGTCGCAGTGGCCGAAGCACCGGGCAAGGCATACAACCCGTTGGTCATCCACGGGGAGTCCGGACTCGGCAAGACTCACCTGCTTCACGCCATCGGCCACTACGTGCTCAATCTCTACCCGTCGTCTCGCGTCCGCTACGTCAGCAGCGAAGAGTTCGTCAACGACGTCATCAACGCGATCGGCGAGAACCGCACCTCCGCGCTGCGTCGCAAGTACCGCGAGATCGACGTACTCCTGGTCGATGACATCCAGTTCATCGAGCGCAAGGAAGCCACACAGACCGAGTTCTTCCACACGTTCAACGCGCTGCACAACGAGAACAAGCAGATCGTGATGACGTCGGATCGACCGCCCAAGAACCTCACGACGCTCGACGATCGTCTGCGCAACCGGTTCGAATGGGGCCTCACCACCGAGACACTCCCCCCGGATCTCGAGACCCGCATCGCGATTCTTCGTAAGAAGGCCGCCAACGAGAAGTTGACCGCGCCGGCCGATGTGCTCGAGTTCATCGCCAGCAAGGTGCAGACCAACATCCGCGAGCTCGAAGGTGCACTCATCCGTGCCACCGCGTTCGCCAACCTCAACGGCACGACGGTCGACCTGCAGCTTGCCCAGATCGTTCTCAAGGATCTGATCGCTGAGGGTGAAGAGCCTGACATCTCCGTCGGCATGATCATGGCGCAGACGGCTGCCTACTCAGAGTTCTCGATCGACGACCTGTGCAGCGCCAACCGCAGCCGCAACCTGGTGCTCGCCCGACAGATTGCGATGTACCTCTGTCGTGAGCTGACCGAGATGTCCCTGCCGAAGATCGGCCAGGAGTTCGGCAATCGTGACCACACCACCGTGATGCACGCAGATCGCAAGATTCGCAAGCTGATGGCCGAGAAGCACGCCGTCTACAACCAGGTCACCGAGCTCACCGCCCGCATCAAGCAACAGGCCCGCCAGTCATGACAGGTGAATGGCCCATCGGGACCATTCACATCTGGGGAAGAGTCTGTGGGAAAACCCTTACGTCACGTGGACATCTGAAGTCCCAGTGTGAACACCATGTGAACGCAGGACGGATGTTCACAACCACACGTAGGTTCGCCCACTCCAACACCACAGGTTGTCCACCGGTCGAAATGTTGCCTGACCTGCACGAAGATCGGTTTTCCACCGAATCCACAGATGCTACTACGACGACTACTCTTCTATATCTCGACAACACCCGTGGAAGTCACTGCACGTCCCATGTGTGGACGACCAAAACAGTCCTTCCCCTGGCTACCTCCATGCCCACGTCGCGTGGCAGGATTCATCCCCACGGCTCCCGTCTTCGGAAAGGCCCCACCACGTGAAGTTCCGCATCGACCGCGACACCCTCGCGGACGCCGTCGCATGGACGGCGCGCAGCTTGCCCAACCGTCCGAGCGTCCCCGTGCTGGCTGGCCTGCTCATCGAAACGGCCGCCGACGGACTCACACTTTCGGGATTCGACTACGAGACATCGACTCGCGCGACTCTGCCCGCTGAGGTTTCGGCAGACGGCCGCGCTCTGGTGTCCGGTCGTCTGCTCGCCGAAATCGTGAAGTCCCTGCCGCCGAAGCCCGTTGAGGTCGCCCTCGACGGCACCAAGGTCCAGGTCGTCTGCGGCAACGCTCGATTCAGCCTGCAGACCATGCCGGTCGAGGAATACCCACAGCTGCCCGAAATGCCCACAGCTTCGGGCACGATCAAGGCCGACGACTTCGCCACCGCTGTCGCCCAGGCGAGTGCTGCGGCTGGTCGCGACGAGATGCTCCCACTGCTGACCGGCGTACGCCTTGAGCTCGAGGGCTCGACCATCTCGCTGATGGCGACTGACCGATTCCGCGCCAGCCTTCGCGATCTGCAGTGGTACCCCGAAAAGGCTGACATCTCGGCCCAGGCGTTGGTTCCTGCACGCGTTCTTGGCGAGACCGCGCGTGCGCTCACCGCTGGTGGCGACATCACGATTGCTGTTTCGTCAGGTGACGCGGGCGACGGACTCATCGGATTCGAAGGTGTCGTCGGCAATGGCACACGTCGGACGACGACGCGACTCCTCGAAGGTGACTTCCCCCGCGTACGCCAGCTTTTCGCGGCTGCACCCGAGACCGTCGCCTACGTCGATACCCAGCAGTTCGTCGACTCGGTCAAGCGCGTGGCCCTGGTTGCCGAGCGCAACACCCCCGTACGGCTGACCT
This sequence comes from Aeromicrobium sp., assembly GCA_036676545.1. Lineage (GTDB taxonomy): Bacteria > Actinomycetota > Actinomycetes > Propionibacteriales > Nocardioidaceae > Aeromicrobium. Next base: position 3,275 of record JAKFCR010000213.1, read on the forward strand.
TCTCGGACGGACAGCTTCTCCTCGAGGCCGGCAGCGGCGAAGAGGCTCAGGCGTCGGAGTCGCTCGAAGCCACCATCAACGGTGCGGACATCTCGATCGGCTTCAACCCGAACTACCTGCTCGAGGGTCTCGCGGTCATGTCCGATCCGGTCGTGCACCTGTCATTCACTCAGCACACCAAGCCTGCGGCGATCTCGGGCGTACAGGAGATTGGCGCCGATCCCGACGCCGCCTTCCGCTACTTGATCATGCCCGTACGTTTGCAGAACTGAACGTCACAGCACTGAATCCTTGGGAGGCTTCGGCCATGGAAATCGGACTCGTCGGACTCGGCAAGATGGGTGGCAACATGCGCACCCGCCTGCGCAACGGCAACGTCGGCGTCGTCGGATACGACCGCAATCCCGAAGTCTCTGACGTCGCGTCGCTCGCCGAGATGGTCGAGAAGCTGCCGTCACCCAAGGTCGTATGGGTCATGGTGCCGGCCGGCGACATCACCCGCGCCACGGTCACCGAGCTGATCGAGCTCCTCGACACGGGCGACGTCATCATCGACGGTGGCAACTCGCGCTGGACTGATGACGAGGTCCACGCAGCGCTCGCCGCCGAAAAGGGCATCGGCTACATCGACTGCGGTGTCAGCGGTGGCATCTGGGGTCTCGAAAACGGATACGCGCTCATGGCGGGTGGCGACAAGGACGACATCGCCAAGGTCCAGCCGGTGTTCGACGCGCTCAAGCCCGAAGGCGATTCCGGTTTCGTGCATGCGGGTCGCGTCGGAGCCGGCCACTTCTCCAAGATGGTTCACAACGGCATCGAGTACGCCATGATGCAGGCCTACGCCGAGGGATACGAGCTCCTCGAGAAGGTCGACATCGTCGACAACGTCACCGCCGTGTTCGATTCGTGGCGCCAGGGCACCGTCGTACGTTCCTGGCTGCTCGACTTGCTGGTGACGGCTCTCGAGGACGATCCAGGGCTCTCAAAAATTCGCGGCTACGCCGAGGACTCCGGCGAGGGTCGGTGGACTGTCGAGGCCGCAATCGACAACGCCGTCCCCGTCCACACCATCGCCGCGTCACTGTTCGCGCGATTCTCCTCCCGCCAGGACGAGTCGCCGGCGATGCAGGCCGTCGCGGCCATGCGTCAACAGTTCGGTGGCCACGCGGTGCAAGCCGCAGCCGAAGCAGGGCACGACCCCAAGGACGCCTAGCTCGCATGTACGTTGCCCGGCTGTCCTTGCACGACTTCCGGTCGTACGCCGCTGTCGAGATGGAGCTCGAACCCGGAGCCACGGCGTTCATCGGTGCCAACGGGCAGGGCAAGACCAACCTCGTCGAAGCCATCGACTACCTCTCCCGCCTCGAGTCACATCGCGTCGCGAGCGACACCCCACTCGTCAGGGCCGGTGCCGATCAGGCCGTGATCCGTGCCGATGTGGTGAAGGGTGATCGCACCGCGCTGCTTGAGCTTGAGATCACCCCCGGCAAAGCCAATCGCGCGCGCATCAACCGCGGGGCACTGCCGCGTACGAGAGACTTGGTCGGCGTCCTACGCACCGTGATGTTCTCGCCTGATGACCTCGACTTGGTCAAGGGAGATCCCTCGGATCGCCGAAAATTTCTCGACTCACTCCTGGTCCTGCGCACCCCGCGGCTCGCCGGTGTCCGGTCGGACTACGAGCGCGTGCTCAAACAGCGCAACACCCTCCTCAAGTCGGCGGGCCGACGTCGCGATGCTGATCTCTCGACTCTCGACATCTGGGACGAGAACCTCGCGCGTACCGGTGCCGAGCTCATCGCCGAACGACTCAAGCTGCTGGACGAGCTCGACCCGTTCCTCGGTGAGGCCTACGTACGGGTCGCGGCCGAAGCTGCTCCGGACCGACGTGAGATCACGGCGACGTACAAGCCATCGCTCGAGCTTGCGGGTGACCTGCGAGACGCGGCAACGATCCACGACGCTCTGCTCGACGAGGTGGCCCGCCGCCGCGGCGACGAGATCGACCGGGGCATCAGCCTGGTCGGCCCACATCGCGATGACGTCACGCTGATCATCGGATCGCTCCCCGCCAAGGGCTACTCGAGTCATGGCGAGTCCTGGTCCCTGGCCCTTGCGCTGAGGCTGGCGTCGTTCGAGCTGCTGCGCAAGGATGACGACGATCCGGTGCTGATCCTCGACGATGTGTTCGCGGAGCTCGACCAGGGTCGTCGACAGCAGCTGGCCGAGCTCGTCGGCGATGCCGAGCAGGTGCTCGTCACCGGTGCCGTCGCAGAAGATGTGCCGGACGCCCTCAAGGGTCACCGGTTCCGAGTCGCTGGTGGGGAGGTTGTCCGTGACTGAGCCAGAGGAGCCGGACGCCCTGCGCCTCGCCCGCGAGATCGCCAACAGCTATCGAGGTGCCAAGCCGACGGGCCAGGCGCCGAAGCGGAAATCGCGCCCGTCAAAGCCGGCACGACCCAACCGTGATGAGCCGAGCGCGCTGGGTGATGTGCTCGGTGAGCTCGTCGAGAACCAGGGTTGGACCGAGAAGCTCGCGTCACAACGGGTGTTCACCGACTGGCCCAAGATCGTCGGCGCCGAGGTGGCACAGCATTCCGAGGTGATCGCCTTCGAGGATGGTGAGGTCGAGGTTCGTACAGACTCCACCGCCTGGGCGACTCAGCTGCGGATGCTTGCACCGCGCATCGTGGCCAAGCTCAACGAAGAATTCGGTGACGGGTCAGTGCTGCGCATCGTCGTACGCGGTCCGCAGGCACCGTCGTGGAAGAAAGGCCTCCGCTCCGTCAAGGGTGCGAGAGGTCCGAGAGACACGTACGGATAGCAAGTCATTTCGGTGGTTGAGTAGCCCGAGGAACGAGGGCGTATCGAAACCCGGCTGAATCACTCCGACGGCGAAACCGCTGCAGCGGCTAGGACAAACAGGGCGGTCACCGCTGTCACGGCGCCGAGAACCAGCGATGCCTGGGTGAAGCCAACCCATCCGTACGCCGGGCGGACCCCAATCGCCACCAGGAACACGAGCCCGCCGATGCAGCCGGCCGCAGCACACACGAATGTGCCCCTCGCAGGGTGGCGCGGACCATGCATGACCGCAGCAGCAACGGCGGTCCACAGCAGGCTGATCGCCAGAGCAGCCATCACGTCGGCCGGACGATGCCAGCCGGCGACGATTGTGGAAGCGCCGGTGAGAGTAGTCGCGAATCCGCCAGCGAGGGCGACAGCAGGACGCAGCGCGCCCGGTGCGACCAACAATGCGGCACCGACCGCACTGGCCACGACGGTCGTGTGACCGCTGGGCAGACTGTTCAGCGTGCCGAGCCCAAGGTCGGGTCGCTCGAGGACGGTCTCCTTCAGGATCTGCGTCGTGAGATTGGCGCCGAGCAGCACTGTCGCGGCTGCTGCCCCGATGCGCGGACGTCCTCTGAGCAATGCGACCACGGCGCACGCGAGAGCGACCGCCAGGATCGCGCCGATCGAGACGTAGCCGAGAATGCTGAGCAGGGTCAGCTCTGTGTCTCGGCCGGCGACCACGGTGCGCATGGCCGAGTCATCCCACTGTTGGCCGCGGTCAGAATTCAGCGCGAAACGTACGAGGAGTGCGAGTGTCGCGACCGAGACGAGCGCCGTCGCCATAGCCGCGGCTGTGGTGTCACGACGGGTGGCGACAATCGACATGCCTCAACGATGCCTGATGGATCCCAGCGACCGATCCGCGAGGTCGACGACGCAAACCAAGACGGCATTTTCAGCGCCACCGCCCTATCTGGGCTCAGAAGGCGACCTCCCACGTCGTCACAGCCGCCCTTCTGTGGCTCTGAGGGGTACGTGGGCCTCAAGAATCCAGTCCCGAAACGTGTGGGTAGAAGCTGGGAGGCCCGTAAACGCCCCGTATACTGGTTAGGTGAGCCAAACTCCAGATCCTGATGCAACATATGACGCCAGCAACATCCAGGTTCTCGAAGGACTGGAGGCCGTACGCAAACGTCCCGGCATGTACATCGGCTCCACCGGTGAGCGCGGACTGCACCACTTGGTCTACGAAGTCGTCGACAACTCTGTCGATGAGGCACTCGCGGGCTATGCCAGCCACATCAAGGTCATCATGCAACCCGACGGCGGCATCCGCGTCGAGGACGATGGGCGTGGCATCCCCGTCGACGAGCACCCGGAAGAAAAGATCCCGGCGGTGACCCTCGTGCTCACGTCCTTGCACGCTGGCGGCAAGTTCGGCGGCGGCGGCTACAAGGTGTCGGGTGGTCTGCACGGCGTCGGCGTCTCGGTCGTCAACGCGTTGTCGACCAAGCTCCATGTAGAGGTCAAGCGCGACGGCTACCGCTGGACCCAGTCGTTCACGTACGGCGATCCTGATGCTCCCTTGAAGCGTCACGAGAAGACGGACGAGACGGGCACCACGACGACGTTCTACGCCAGCGCTGACATCTTCGACACTGTCGACTACAGCTACGACACCCTCAAGACGCGCTTTCGCGAGATGGCGTTCCTCAACAAGGGGCTTGAGCTCGTGCTTCGCGACGACCGCGAGCACGATGGCGATGACGAGTCGGCTGACGAGATCGAGCGCGACGCGAGGTTCCGCTACGACAAGGGCCTGGTCGACTACGTCGAGCACATCAACGTCGGCAGCAAGTCGCCGATCCACCGCGACATCATCGCGCTCGAGGCTGAGGACGAGAGCAAGGGATTGTCGCTCGAGATCGCGATGCAATGGAACGACAGCTTCATCGAGTCGGTCCACACCTTCGCCAACACGATCAACACCCACGAGGGCGGCACCCACGAAGAAGGCTTCCGCGCGGCACTGACCACCACGGTCAACAAGTTCGCCACCACGCAGGGCTTGATCAAGAAGGCGACCGACAACCTGTCGGGCGAGGACATTCGTGAAGGCCTGACGGCGATCGTCTCGATCAAGCTCGAGGAGCCTCAGTTCGAAGGCCAGACCAAGACAAAGCTCGGCAACAGCGAAGCAAAGTCCTACGTGCAGTCCGTCCTCAACGACGAGCTCGGTGCCTGGTTCGAGCAGCACCCCGCCGAGGGCAAGACGATCGTCCGCAAGTCGATCGACGCGGCGACTGCTCGTATGGCGGCCCGCAAGGCTCGCGACCTGGCCCGCAATCGCAAGGGCTTGCTCGGCGGTGGCGGACTTCCTGGCAAGCTCGCCGACTGCTCGTCGCGTGATCCCGAAGAGTGCGAAGTGTTCATCGTCGAGGGCAACTCGGCCGGTGGCTCGGCCAAGGGTGGTCGCGATCCGCGTACGCAAGCGATCCTCCCGTTGCGCGGCAAGATCTTGAACGTCGAGAAGGCCCGCATCGACAAGATCCTCCAGAACGCCGAGGTCCAGGCGATCATCTCGGCGCTCGGCACGGGTGTGCACGAGGACTTCGACATGGCCAAGCTGCGCTATCACAAGATCGTGCTGATGGCCGATGCTGACGTCGACGGCCAGCACATC
>JAKFCR010000214.1:0-9287 GCA_036676545.1 Aeromicrobium sp.
CAACCATGACCCAGCTGTAGATCACGATCTGGCGAGCGACCTCGGCCGAGCTGGCGACCGACGGAAGCATCGGAACGCTCGCCGCGGCGTAGTCCTCGCGGTAGCGCATCGCCAGGGCCCAGAAGTGTGGCGGAGTCCAGAAGAACACGACCATGAACAGCACGACCGGCGCCCAGGCCAGCTCGTTGGTAACAGCCGTCCACCCGATCAGGGCCGGGAAGCATCCGGCGGCACCTCCCCAGACGATGTTCTGGGTGGTGCGGCGCTTGAGGATCATCGTGTAGCCGATGACGTAGAAGACGTTGGCGGCAAGGGCCAGCATCGCCGAGAGCGGGTTGACCAGGGTCCACAGCCAGACGGTCGACACCACACCCAGCGCCAGGCCGAAGTACAGCGCTCCGTTGGTCGAGACCTGATGGCGCGGGAGCGGACGGCGCGCGGTGCGTCGCATCAGCTGGTCGATGTCGGCGTCGACCACGCAGTTGAGTGCGTTGGCACTACCTGCTGACAGGGTGCCGCCGACAACGGTGGCCACGACGAGCCACAGCGGTGGCACGTCCTGCGCGGCCAGGAACATCACAGGCACGGTCGTCAGGAGCAGGAGCTCGATGATGCGCGGCTTCGTCAGCGCAATGTACGAGAGGACGACGTCACGACGGGAGGCCAGCGGCACGGTGGGTTGATCGACGCCATCGGTCGGCGTCACATGCACGGCAGTCACAAGGGCGAGTCTAGTGCCACGTAGCCGGCGACGTACCGACGGTTGGGACTTGGAATGTCAGGCCTCATGGACGCCACGCACCCGCGCGGTCCGTAGGGCACGCGGGTAGTGTCGTCACCGACGGTTGGGCATGGCCGGCCGACGCCCGTGATCGACGATTCAGGAGCCCGAGCTGTGACGACAGCCCCCACCCCACTCGACTGGACTGACCTCGACAAGCAGGCCGTGGACACCGCCCGCCTCCTCGCCGCTGATGCGGTCGAAAAAGCCGGACACGGTCACCCCGGTACCGCGATGAGCCTGGCCCCCGCGGCCTATCTGATCTACCAGAAGTTGATGCGCCACAACCCCGCCGATCCGCACTGGATCGGCCGCGACCGCTTCGTCCTTTCGTGCGGTCACTCGAGCCTCACGCAGTACATCCAGCTGTTCCTCGCCGGCTACGACGTCAGCCTCGACGACCTCAAGGCGCTGCGCACCTGGGGCAGCCTCACACCCGGCCACCCGGAGCACAACCACACACCCGGCGTCGAGGTCACGACCGGCCCGCTGGGCCAGGGAGTCGGCAACGCGGTCGGTATGGCCATGGCTGCTCGCCGTGAGCGCGGTCTGTTCGATCCGGACGCTGCCGCCGGTGACAGCCTGTTCGACCACGACGTCTACGTCATTGCCTCCGACGGTGACCTCGAGGAAGGCATCGCCTCCGAAGCCTCCTCGCTTGCCGGTCACCAGAAGCTCGGCAACCTGACCGTTCTGTACGACGACAACCACATCTCGATCGAGGACGACACCAACGTCGCGTTCAGCGAAGACGTCGCTGCGCGCTACGAGTCGTACGGCTGGCACGTGCAGAAGATCGACTGGACCAACGGCGGCAAGGAGTACGTCGAGGACGTCCAGGCGCTCTACGACGCCTTCCAGGCAGCAGCCGCAGTCACCGACAAGCCGAGCTTCATCCAGCTCCGCACGATCATCGCTTGGCCCGCGCCGACCAAACAGAACACCGGCGCTTCGCATGGCTCGGCCCTGGGCGCGGACGAGATCGCCGCGACCAAGAAGCTCCTCGGGTTCGACCCGGATCAGACGTTCGAGGTCGCTGACGACGTGCTCGCGCACTCCCAGTCGGCCCGCACGCGCGGCACCGAGCTGCAGAAGGAATGGCAGGCGTCGTTCGACGCGTGGAAGACCACGCACGCTGAGGCCGCTGCCCTGCTCGACCGCCTCAACAGCCGCACCCTCCCTGATGGCTGGGATGCCGACATCCCGACGTACGAGGCGAGCGACAAGGGTGTCGCGACCCGTGTGGCGTCAGGCGAGTTCCTGACTGCTGCCGCACCCAAGCTGCCCGAGCTGTGGGGCGGCTCTGCCGACCTCGCGGGCTCGAACAACACGACCCCCAAGGGCGAGCCGTCATTCCTGCCTCCGGAGCACTCGACGAAGTCGTTCCAGGGCAACCTCTACGGCCGCGTGCTGCACTTCGGCATCCGCGAACACGCAATGGGCGCCGTGCTCAACGGCATCGCCCTCCACGGGCCCACGCGCCCGTACGGCGGCACCTTTCTGGTGTTCAGCGACTACATGCGCCCGTCGGTGCGCCTTGCGGCTCTGCAGGAGCTGCCTGTCACGTATGTGTGGACCCACGACTCGATCGGCCTCGGCGAGGACGGACCCACTCACCAGCCCATCGAGCACCTGGCCGCACTGCGAGCCATCCCGGGCCTTGACGTCATTCGTCCGGCCGACGCCAATGAGACCGTTGCCGCGTGGAAGGCCGTTCTCGCCATCACCAACCGACCGACTGCCCTGGCTCTGAGCCGACAGAACGTTCCGACGTTCCCTCGGGGCACTGACGGCTTTGCCAGCGCCGACCTCGTTTCCAAGGGCGCCTACACGCTGCTCGACACCGACGGTGAGCCCGACGTGATCCTCGTCGGCACCGGTTCCGAGGTGCAGATCGCCGTCAAGGCACGCGAGCTGCTCGCCGCTGACGGCATCAAGGCTCGCGTCGTCTCGATGCCCTGCCGTGAATGGTTCGAGCAGCAGGATGAGGCATACCGCGAGAGCATCATCCCGGCAGGCTTGCGTGCCCGTGTCGCGGTTGAGGCCGGCGTGGCATTCGGCTGGCGCGATGTGGTCGGCGACGCCGGTCGCGTCGTCAGCATCGAGCACTACGGCGCCTCGGCTGCCTTCGCGACGCTGTACGAGAAGTTCGGCGTGACGCCGGACGCCGTTGCCGCTGCTGCTCGTGAATCCATCGCCGCAGCAGGCTCAGCCCCCACCGCACCGTTCCACGCGCGACCCGCAGGAGCAGTCGGACCCGCAGACAACCCAGACGCACCCCACTGAGTCTGATCCTCACGAAGGAGACACCATGAACGACCGCTTGAAGGCCCTCGCCGATGCCGGCGTATCCATCTGGCTCGACGACCTGTCACGTGAACGCATCGAGTCCGGCAATCTCGCCGAGCTCGTCGCCGATTCCGGAGTTGTCGGCGTCACGACCAACCCGACGATCTTCGCAGGCGCTCTGTCCAACGGTGAGCGCTATTCGACGCAGATCAAGGAGCTCAAGGCTTCCGGCGCGAGCGTCGACGAGGCCGTGTTCGAGCTGACCACGACCGACGTGCGGCAGGGTTGCGACATCCTGCTGTCGGTCTTCGACGTCACCAAGGGAGTCGACGGCCGAGTCTCGATCGAGGTAGAGCCCGGCCTTGCCCGCGACACCGAGGCGACCGTCAGCATGGCCAAGAAGCTGTGGGACAAGGTCGGCCACCCCAACACGCTGATCAAGATCCCCGCCACGGTCGAAGGACTGCCGGCAATCGCCCAGACCATCGCAGCTGGCATCAGCGTCAACGTGACACTGATCTTCTCGCTCGATCGCTACCGCGGCGTGATGGACGCCTACCTCGACGGCCTCGAGCAGGCTGACGCCGACGGTCTGGACCTTCGCAACATCCACTCGGTTGCGTCGTTCTTCGTCAGCCGGGTCGATTCCGAGGTTGACAGCCGCCTCGACGCCGACAGCCCGCTGCGTGGAAAGGCGGCCATCGCCAACGCGCGACTCGCCTATGAGGCGTACGAACAAGTCTTCGGCACTGAGCGGTTCAAGGCACTTGCGGCGAAGGGTGCCAACGCCCAGCGCCCGCTGTGGGCATCGACCGGCGTCAAGGACCCCGCCTACTCCGACACGATGTATGTCACCGAGCTCGTAGTCGCCAACACCGTCAACACCATGCCCGAGAAGACTCTCCAGGCATTCGCTGACCACGGCGAGCTTCACGGCGACGCGGTCACCGGTACATACGACGAGGCGCGCGCGCTCATCGCCGAGCTCGAGGCCCAGGGCATCAGCTACGACGATGTCGTCGACGTGCTCGAGCGTGAGGGACTCGAGAAGTTCGACGCCTCGTGGGCAGAACTTGTCGAGACCGTGTCCAACGAGCTCGACAAGGCCTGACACGTGGTCGAGCTCTTCCTCACCGCGCCATCGCAGCATGAATACGAAGGTGCGTTGAAGAACGCCATCGACAGTCGGATCGCCTCGCGCATCGCCGCGAACGATCCGACCGAATGGGGTCCGGACGCGGTCTCGGAGGCCTCGATCCGGCTGAGCTGGACCGGACTCGCCGAGTCGTCCCGACCCCTGATCGCGGAGATCATCGAGCTGCGCGAGAGCCTGGCGAACAAGGGTCTCGATCACGTCGTCCTCTGCGGTATGGGTGGTTCGTCACTTGCGCCAGAGGTCATCTGCCATACGTACGGCGTTCCGCTGACGGTCCTCGACTCGTCGCAACCGGACATGGTGCGGTCGGCCATCGCAGACCGGCTGGATCGCAGCATCGTCATCGTCGCCAGCAAGTCGGGCGGGACGATCGAGACCGACAGCCAGCGACGCGCATACGAAAAGGCATTTACCGACGCGGGCCTCACCCCGGCCGACCACATCATCGTCGTGACTGACCCAGGCTCACCGCTCGACAAGGAAGCGACAGCCGCTGGCTACCGCGTTTTCCACGCGGATCCCAACGTCGGTGGCCGCTATTCCGCGCTGACCGCGTTCGGTCTCGTACCAAGCGGTCTGGCCGGTGCCGATGTCGGCGAGCTCCTCGACCAAGCAGCGTCCGTGCACGATGACGTCGCTCTTGACGGTGCAGACAACCCTGCGCTGCGACTCGGCGTGCTGCTAGGTGTCGCACACCGCCATGGCGTCGACAAGCTCGTCATGGCTGATCAGTCGAGGCACGGCTTCGGAGACTGGATCGAGCAGCTTGTCGCTGAGTCGACGGGCAAGAACGGCAAGGGCATCCTCCCGGTCGTCGTACCGTTCGAGAACGCCGTCAACTTCAACCCGAGCACCGCTGACTCGATTCTGCTGTCGATCGACGGCGATGACGCACCTGAGGCCCAGTCGGGCTATGGCATCGCGATCAAGACAACCCTGGGCGCCGAGATGCTCGTGTGGGAGACGGCCGTCGCGGTTGCCGGCAGCGTGATCGGCATCAACCCGTTCGACCAGCCTGACGTCGAAAGCGCCAAGCAGGCCGCCCGCGACATGCTCGGCGGCGCTGGCGAGGTACCCACGCCGGACTTCACCGCTGACGGAATCGACGTGTACGGCGCCGAGGGCTCGACCGTCGCCGACGCGGTCAGCTCGCTGTTCGGACAGCTCGACCTGCACCACGGCTATGTCGCCCTGCAGGTCTATCTCGACCGCTTTGACCACGCCGACTTCGCCGGAGCGCGAGAGATCGTCGCGCAGCGCACGGGCCGCCCGACGACATTCGGTTGGGGCCCGCGCTTCCTCCACTCGACCGGCCAGTATCACAAGGGCGGCCCCGCAACCGGAGTCTTCCTGCAGATCACGGGTGACCCGGTCGAGGATCTCGACGTGCCTGGTCGCGACTTCACGTTCGGTTCGTTCATCCAGTCGCAGGCGGCTGGCGATGCAGCCGTCCTACGGGAGCGTGGACGCCCAGTCGTACGCCTGCACCTCACGGACGTACCGGCCGGACTCCGGCTGTTGCGCACTGTTCTCGCGGGCAAGGGCGACGCGTGACCACCAACCCGCTGCGCGATCCGCGCGACCGCCGTCTCCCCCGCATCGCCGGGCCCTGCAGCCTGATCCTGTTCGGAGTGACGGGCGACCTCGCGAAGAAGAAGCTCATCCCCGCGGTCTACGACCTCGCCAACCGCGGTCTACTGCCTCCCGGCTTCGCCTTGGTTGGCTTCGCGCGCCAGGACTTCGGCAAGCAGGCGTTTTCCAAGATGATCAAGCAGGCAGCCAAGGACGGTGCTCGTACGCCGTGGAGCGAGACCGTCTGGAAGCAGCTGGCTGCCGGCATCCGCTTTGTGCCAGGCGAGTTCGACGACGATGACGCCTGGGAACGTCTCGGCAAGACCATGAAGGAGCTCGACGAGCAGCAGGGCACGGGTGGCAACCACGCGTTCTACCTCTCGATCCCACCCGGCCTTTTCCCGGTCGTCGTCTCGCAGATCAAGAAGCACGGACTCGCTGAGTCGTCACAGGGCTGGCGCCGCGTCGTCATCGAGAAGCCGTTCGGGCACGATCTCGCGTCGGCCCAAGAGCTCAACCAGATCGTCGCTGATGTCTTCCCGAGCCAATCGGTGTTCCGTATCGACCACTACCTCGGCAAGGAGACGGTGCAGAACATCCTGGCGTTCCGCTTCGCCAACGGGATGTTCGAGCCGATCTGGAACAACCACTACGTCGACCACGTCCAGATCACGATGGCCGAGGACATCGGCATCGGTTCCCGCGCTGGCTACTACGACGGCATCGGCGCAGCCCGCGATGTCATCCAGAACCACCTGCTCCAGCTCATGGCCCTGATCGCGATGGAGGAGCCCGTCTCGTTCAACGCCAAGAGCCTGCGCATCGAGAAGCAGAAGATTCTCGCGAACGCGCGGCCTCCGGCTCGCATCGACCTGCACACGGCTCACGCACAGTACGAAGGTGGCTGGGCCGGTGGCGAGAAGGTCCTCGGCTATCACGAGGAGAACGGCATCCCCCAGAGCTCGACCACCGAGACGTACGCCGCGATGCGCATCGACATCAGCACCCGCCGATGGGCCGGTGTGCCGTTCTACCTGCGGACCGGCAAGCGCCTGGGCCGTCGCGTCACCGAGCTTGCCGTCGTGTTCAAGCGTGCCCCGCACCAGCCGTTCAGCAAGCATGACGTCGAGGAGCTCGGCCAGAACGCACTCGTCATGCGCATCCAGCCCGACGAGGGCGTGACATTGCGTTTCGGTGCCAAGGTGCCCGGCACCACGATGGAGATCCGCGACGTCAACATGGACTTCGCCTATGGCGGCGCCTTCGTCGAGAGCAGCCCCGAAGCTTACGAGCGACTGATCCTCGACGTGCTCCTGGGCGATCCCCCGCTGTTCCCGCACCGCGAAGAGGTCGAGCTGGCCTGGGAGATCCTCGACCCGGTGATCCAGCACTGGAGCAAGCAGAGTTCGATCGACACCTATCCGTCGGGTACGTGGGGTCCTGCGTCCGCCGACAAGATGCTCGAACGCGATGGCCGAGCTTGGAGGCGTCCCTAGACATGGAGATCGCACTCGAGAAGACCAATGCCGCGCGCATCGCACGCGCTCTCGTCAAAGCCCGCCGCGCCGCCGGCAGTCCGGCGATGGACATGGTGCTCACACTGCTCGTCGTCACCGATGACGACGCGGTTGCTGAGGCACTGAAGACCGCAACCACGCTGTCGCGCGAGCATCCGTCGCGCGTCATCGGCGTGATCCTGGGTGACGGTCGCGGCGCTGCCGAGCTGAACGCCAAGGTGCGGGTCGGCGAGAACTCGTCAGGTGAGTCGATCCTGCTGCGCATCTCGGGCGAGCTCACCAAGCACGCCGAGTCCGTCGTACTGCCCCTACTGCTCCCCGACTCCCCCGTGGTGGTCTGGTGGCCCGGCAAACCTCCTGCCAAGCCGTCAGCTGATGCCATCGGCAAGCTGGCCCAGCGCCGGCTCACGGACGCCGAGGCCACGGATTCACCCATTCGCTCGCTCAAGGCCGTTGCGCGTGAGTTCGCTCCGGGTGACACCGACCTGTCTTGGACCCGCCTGACGCCATGGCGCGCCCTGTTGGCTGCTGCACTCGACCAGGCCACCAGCAAGGTCACAGGCGGCACTGTGGTCGCTGGCACAGGCAACCCGGCAGCGACTCTGCTCGTCGCCTGGCTGGAGAGCCGCCTCAAGGTGCCGATCACGCTGCGCAAGGGCGACATCGAGCAGATCTCCAGCGTCGTCCTGCATTCCACGGTCGGCGACGTGCGGATCGAACGCATCGGCCCGACGTCGTGCCACTTCAGCGTGCCCGGCTCATCACCGCGCGAGGTGCCTCTAGGCGCTCGTACGCTCGCTGAGCTGCTGGCTGAAGACCTGCGCCGCCTCGACTCCGACGACATCTACGAGGCGACGATTCGCCACCTCCTCAAGTCATGAGGCGAACCGAGGTCGTGCCTGACGCGAGAACCCTGGCGACGACGGTTGCATCGCTGCTGTCAATCCGCATCGCTGACGTACAAGCGACCGGTCGTCGACCCAGTGTCGTGCTCACCGGCGGGACCATCGCCATCGCCATCTACGAGGCACTGGAAGCCGGGGCGGTCGACTGGACTGACGTGGACTTCTACTGGGGTGACGAGCGATTCGTTCCCGAAGGCCATGCCGATCGCAACGACCAGCAGGCGAGGGACTCGTTCCTGACTCGCCTGAAGGTGCCCGAGGAACACATCCATTCGATGCCCGCTCATGGCTGCGAGCTCAGCATGGCCGACGCGGCGAACGCGTATGGCGACAAGCTCCCGCGAGACCCATTCGACGTGGTGCTCCTCGGCGTGGGTCCCGACGGCCACGTCGCGTCGCTGTTTCCCGGGTTCGAGCAGCTCCATGAGACCGAGCGCCGAGTCGTTGAGGTCTTCAACTCCCCCAAGCCGCCACCCGAGCGCATCACGATGACGTTCCCGACGCTCAACAACGCCGATGCCGTGTGGTTCCTGGTGTCTGGTGACGGCAAGGCGGAGGCAGTGGCGCGCGCACTGGGCGACGACGGCACCATAGACGACACGCCCGCCACCGGAGTGACGGGCGCGACGGAAACGCTGTGGCTGCTCGATGAAGCAGCGGCTTCGCGACTTTAGAAGATAACTTCGCCGGTCTTGCGCTTGGTGCGCAGCATCTCGATGGCCTCGGTGAGGATCTCGGCCGCTTCGGTCTCAGAGCGGCGCTCCTTCACATAGGCGAGGTGCGTCTTGTAGGGCGCGACCTTGAGGGCCGACTGGAGGTTCTCGGCGTCGACGCCGGCAGGAAGTCCGCAGCGCGGGCAGTCCCACGACTCAGGCGCTTCAGCCTCGACGGCGAACTGCAGCACCGTGGTGTGCTCGTTCATGCAGAAGTACGAAACCGACTGCCGCGGAGCTGATTCGCCGCGCTCGGCTTCTCCCATGGGTCCAGCGCCGATGCGGCTGCCCCGGATCGCGCCTGCCGCCACTAGTTGCTCACCTTCAGGAGCAGGCCGAGTGCGAAGATGCACA
>JAKFCR010000215.1:0-8918 GCA_036676545.1 Aeromicrobium sp.
TGCGATGAGCTTCTCTTCGGCGGCGCGCTCGGCGTCGGCAACTCGTACGGCGATGGCGACACGCTCGGCGGCAGACTCCTGGGCGAACTTCTCTGCCTCAGCCTTGGCGGCGGCGACGTGGCTCGCCGATGTCTGCTCGGCTTCGCGCACGATCCGCTCGGACTCAGCACGAACCTCGGCTAGACGCGCATCTGCCTCGGCTCGCTCTTGTGCGAGCTGTGCCAGTGCGGCCTCACGATCTGCCTTGGCCTTCTCTGAGACCTCGGCGGCCTCGGCTCGGGCCTCTTCGATGCGACGCTGCGCATCACGCTCTGCGTCAGCCAGCCTGCGCTGCGCAGCTTCCTGAGCTTCGACCTCCGCCTCGGCCATACGGCGTTCGGCTGTCTCCCGGGCTTCAGCCTCTGCGGCCTCGGCGAGTCTCTTGGCCTCGGTCTTGGCTTCATTGATGCGCTGTTCGGCCTGGCGATCAGCGGCGGCTTGCGCGGCTGCGACTCGGGCATCAGCGGCCTGCTGGAGCTCGGTGATCTTGGCAGCGGCAGCGGCCCGTTCACGCTCGATATCGGCTGATACACGATCAGCCTCCTGTCGAGCAGCCGACACTCGCTCGGCGGCAGCTTGTTCGGCCGCCTTGAGCTTGGCGGCGCTGACTTCGCGCTGGGCTGCTTCGTCGGCGGTCAACCTCGCGCTGACCTGGGCACGCTCACGCGCGGCCTCTTCCATGAGACGCGCAGCCTCCTGGCGGGCAGCCGCAACGCGCTGCTGGGCGGCGGCACTAGCCGCGGCGAGCTTCTCGGCGAACGTCGACGCACCCTCAACCGGCGGAGCGTACAACTCGCCGCGCTCCGGGACATCGGGAACGTCGTTGGACTCGGGACCGGATTCTGTGTCGTCCGCAGTGGTCTCGGGGTCGGCTGGTGACTCTTTCGTGCGAACGTCGTCGTCTGCGAAACCGACAACAGGTTGCGCAGACTCGAGAGGTGCTTCGGGCGCCCGTTGCGGCTCAGGCTCATCCGAGAAGTCAGCGGCAGTTGGTGTGCTGCCCCAGGTGATCGTCTGCGGTGGTTCTTCGGCGCTCGGCTCTTCGCGGTCGGGCGGTGTCGCGACCGCCTCGCGTGCCTCATCGAGCTTCTCTGCAAGGGACTTCGTGTTCTCCGGCTCATCATCGCCGCGACGTCGCGACGCTGCGAGCTCCTTGGCAGCGGCGCGCTCCTCGCGGCGCTTGTCCAGCGCCGCCTGGCGTGCCGCACGGGCCGCAGCACGGCGAGCCCTCGGCGAATCGGACTCGTCCTCGTCGCGTGCATGGGAACGACTCTCCGGTGCGTGGCGTGGGCCAGAGCTCTCCCGGTCGTCGGAGGACTCCTCCTGGGCCAGCATCTCGGCGGCAACCTGCAATGGGTCAGCCCGCTTGCGGTCGACCGGCTGGTTGTCTTCTGAGTCAGTCATGACTCCCTTTCGTTGTAGCACCACGCATGTGTAGTCGATTCTCAGTATGCCCCATGCGTCCCGCCTGTCACGTGCGCCAACATGCAGTCACGCATGTTGGAATGCGGTGAGTCAGCGGCCGCTGAATGTGGCCTTGCCGGGCCCGTTCTCCATGAACGAGATCATGCCTGCTTTTTGGTCCTCGGAAGCGAACAACGCCGCAAATTCGTCTCGCTCGACTGCGATTCCATCGTCCAGCGGCACGTCGAGGCCCTGGTCGACGGCGCGCTTTGCAGCGCCCAACGCCAGCTTCGGTCCGCCGACGAACTGCTTGGCCCATTCGACCGCCTTGTCATAGACCTCGTCGGCGGGATGGACCTGATCGACGAGCCCGATGGCCAACGCCTCCTGGGCGTCGATGAATCGTCCGGTGAAGATCAGGTCCTTGGCTTTCGCCGGACCAACCAGCCGCGCCAGACGCTGCGTACCGCCGGCACCCGGGATGATGCCGAGCAGGATCTCGGGCTGACCGAGCTTGGCGTTGTCGGCGGCAAATCGGAGATCCGTCGAAAGCGCGACCTCGCACCCTCCGCCGAGCGCGAATCCGGTGATCGCCGAAACCGTCGGCTTGTTGATGGCCGCGAGCGACTTGGTGAAGTCCTGGAGGAGATGGGCGTGCTTCTTCATGTCCTCATGGGACATGTCGGCCATCTCCTTGATGTCGGCGCCAGCGGCAAACACCCGCTCGCCGCCGTAGACCACGACAGCAGCAACGTCGTCGCGGCTCTCCGCCTCGGCGCACACGTCAACCATCTCGCGCTGCATCTGCGCGTTGAGCGCATTCATCTTGGGCCGGTCGAGGCGGATCGTTCCCACGCCGTCGCTGACTTCGAGTCGTACGAGCTCTCCCACGAGCAGGCCTTCCAGTCGATGCTGTCGTCGCGGACGAGCATAGGCCGTCGTTCGGCAAAAGATGCGGACGGCTGGAATCCACGTACGTTCGAATTGCCCCCTACGAAAGGCACTTCAATGTATTTCGGTGGATCAATCTTCCTCATCGCACTCGGAGCCATCTTGGCGTTCGCCGTCCAGGACGCGATCAGCGGAGTTGACCTCGTTCAGGTCGGCTACATCCTGATGGGCGCCGGCGCGTTGGGCATCGTCCTCAGCCTCGTCATGAGCCAGCGCGGCGACCGTACGGTCGTCGAGCGCCGCGATCCTCCCCCGCCAGCCTGACTCTGACGAAGGAGAACATCACACGTCTCGATGAGCCGTGGTCCTTGACGTGAACGAGCTGGCGATCGGGGGGAGCTCGTCTCTCGTCGGGGGTTCGGCCCCTGCCCGTCCGACGGTGATGGCCGCCGAGACATTGGCGTGGTGCATGAACGAGCGCAAGTCAGACAACGACAACCCTCGTATGCCCGATGTCGGATCGCCACTCTCTGAAGTCACCACACCAGTCGTCGTCATCGCGTCGATGAGACCCGACATACAAGCGTCGCCGGCGCCGACCGTATCTATGACCGGGGTTGTCGCCGACGCAACATGCACCTCGCCAGCTGGGTGCACTGCAAACGAGCCACGTGCGCCGGCGGTGATGACAACCAGCCCCGCACCCAACGCAAGCCACTTGCGGGCGACGACGTTCGGCGCGATGCCTGGGTAGAGCCAGTCGAGGTCCTCGTCACTGACCTTCACGACGCCGCAGAACGCCACCAGGCGGGACAGCCGCGTCAGCACCGCTTCGCGATCGTCGAGCAGGCGCGGCCGGACATTGGGGTCGAAGGTCACGAGCGCCGTCGCCGCCGCACGTTGGACCAGCTCCTCCACTACGTCGGCGCCGGGTCCGAGGTAGGACGCAATGGAACCGGTATGCACGAGCGGCCCGAACGACACAGAGTCGAGACCGGCCGGATCCCACGTGATGTCGAAGTCGTAGCGTGCAGCGCCGCGCGCATCCAGCCAGGCCGTCGCTGTCGAGGTCGGCGCTCGCCCGACACTTCCCGGGGCCAGCTCCACGCCACTTCGCTCCAACGCGTCCCGGACGACCTTGCCACGCTCATCGTCGCCGAGGCACGTGGCCAGCGTGACAGGGTGACCAAGGCGCCCGAGCCCGACTGCGACGTTGGCGGGGCTGCCGCCTGGATGCTCGCTCCGTCGACCGTCTGAGCGCACCACGATGTCAACGAGTGACTCCCCCACAACAAGAATCACGCGACGACCATGGCCCCGGTCATGATGGCCACTGCTTCCTGCGGGGTGTGCGTCTTCGGCGTGATGACCGCTGCGCGTCGACCGAGTCGCTGCACCTGGATGCGGTCGGCGACCTCGAACACCTGCGGCATGTCATGGCTGATGAGAATCACCGGCATGCCCTGGTCCCGTAGATCGCGTACGAGCTGAAGGACCTGCGCCGACTCGCGTACGCCCAGCGCCGCGGACGGCTCGTCGAGGATCACGACCTTCGAGCCGAAGGCTGCCGCTCGGGCTACAGCGACAGCCTGCCGCTGACCTCCGGAGAGGTTCTCGACGGCTTGCGTCATCGACTGGAGCGTCGTGATGCCGAGATCTTCGACCTGCTGGCGAGCCCGATCCCGCATCCCCTTCTTGTCGAGCATCCGCAGGACAGACCCACGCACACCTGGGAGTCGCTGTTCGCGGCCGAGGAAGAGGTTGCTCGCGATGTCGAGAGCAGGCGAGACGGCGAGGGTCTGGTAGACCGTCTCTATCCCAGCCCTGCGTGCGTCGTCGGGCCGATCGAACTCCACCGGCTGTCCTTCGATGAGGATCTGGCCTGCATCGGGTGTGTATGCCCCTGACAAGCACTTGATCAGCGTCGACTTGCCGGCGCCGTTGTCACCGATGATGGCCAGCACCTCGCCAGCATGCAGCTCGAGGTCGACGCCGGCGAGACCGACGACGTGCCCGAAGGTCTTGACGAGGCCACGGGCCTCCAGGATGGGAGTGCTCATGCTCGTACCTTCCTGATCCACTGATCGACAGAGACCGCGATGATGACAAGCACACCGACCGCGAGAGTCTGATAGAGAACGTCCAGGCCCGCGAGGCTCAGCCCGTTGCGGAACACGCCGACGATGAGCGCGCCGATCAGGCTTCCCCACAGTGCGCCGCGACCACCGAACAAGCTCGTACCGCCGATGACGACGGCCGTGATCGAGTCGAGGTTGGCGTCGACCCCCGCGTTGGGGCTGGCGGCGTTCACGCGGCCCATGAGAATCCAGCCGGCCGCGGCGAAAAGCGCTCCGGCCGTGACGTACACGCTGAGGATGACTCGGGTGACGTGGATGCCACTCAAGCGAGCCGACTCGGCGTCGTCACCGACGGCGTACACATGGCGGCCCCACGAGGTCTGGCTCAGAGCGAACGCGACAGCGACGTAGAGCAAGATCATCAGCACGACGCCGTACGTGATCTGGGCACCGGCGACGTCGAATGAGTTGCCGGTCCAGGTCAACAGATCAGGCATGTCAACACCGCGCGTCGTCGCGGCATCGGAGTAGAGCAGCGCGACCGCGGTGAAGACGTTGAGGGTGCCGAGCGTGACGATGAAGGGCGGCAGGTTGAGCCGCGTCACGAGCACGCCGTTGATGACCCCGGTTGCGACACCGATCACGAGTGCGGCGAACAGCGCCAGCGGGCCGGGCCAGCCGTGATCGGTGGCCACGCCAGCGGCGACGAGTGTCGACAGAATCATCGCGGCCCCGACCGACAGGTCGATGCCTGCGGTCAGCACGATCAACGTCTGCCCGATCGCGAGCGCGCCGATGACTGCGACCTGCTGGACGACGAGCGACAGGTTGGCCGTGCTGAGGAAGCGGTCGTTGAGCAGGCCGAAGACGATCATCGAGATGATCAGCACGACGGCCGGGCTCAGAGCTGGGTAACGGTGAAGCACCGTACGTACGCGGTCGAGCGGCGTCGGGGGTCGAGTCAGGCCCGCTTCGGTCAGCACGTCGAGGGGGTGGTCGACGAGTGCTGTGTCCTCGGGTTCGGAAGTCATGATGTTCCTCTCAAGTTCTGGGTCTGGAAGCGCGAGCAGCGGGGGTGTCCGAGGACACCCCCGCCAACGATCACTCAGCCCCAGCAGGTCGACTTGCCTGCTGCTGCGTCGACGCTCTCGACGCCGTCCTGCGGGTCGTCCGTCACGAGCTTGACGCCGGTATCGAAGAAGTCAAGACCTTCGGTGGTCTTGGGCTTCTCGCCATCCTTGGCCAGCTTGGCGATTGCAGCAACACCCTGGGCTGCCATCTCCAGCGGGTACTGCTGGGCAGTCGCACCGATGATGCCGTCCTTGACGTAACCAACGCCGGCGCAGCCACCGTCGACCGAGACGAGCGTGACGCCCTTCTCCTTGCCCGCGCTCTTCAGCGCCTGGTAAGCGCCGTATGCCGCGGGCTCGTTGATCGTGTAGACCACGTTGATGTCGGGGTTCTTCGACAGGCAGGTCTCCATGGCGGTCGTGCCGCCATCCTCAGCACCGTTCGTCGCCTCGTTGCAGACGATCTCGTAGTCGCCGCCGCTGTAGCTTCCGGACTTGGCTTCGTCGCCGTTCTTCTCCTTGTCCGCAGTCGGGATGCCCATACCCGTGAGGAAGCCCTGGTCGCGGTTGTAGTCGACCGAGACGACCTTGTCGTTGAACAGGTCGAGCATCGCGATGACGGCCTTCTCGCCGTTGAGCTTCTTGGCTGTCCATGCACCAATCGACTCGCCGGCCTTGAAGTTGTCTGTCGCGAACGTGATGTCCACGGCATCGGCCGGATCTGGCGGTGTATCGAGCGCAATCACGTAGAGACCAGCGTCGCGTGCCTTCTCGATTGCGTCGACGACGGCTGGACCGTTGGGCGTGATGAGAATGCCGTCCTGGCCGAGCGAGATGGCGTTCTCGATCGCCTGGATCTGCGTGTCCTCGTCGCCGTCGGACTTGCCAGCGGCGAGCTTGAGATCGACGCCGTTGTCCTTGGCCGCTTCCTTCGCACCGTTCTGCATGGCGACGAAGAACGGGTTGCTGGTGGTCTTGACGATGAGCGAGACACCAATGTCGGATGAGCCGCCCGAGTCGGAGTCGGACCCGCACGCCGAGAGCACCACCGTGGATGCCAGCACGGCAACCGCGGCGGCGGCGAAGCGGCGCCGGTGGGCAGAAAGTGTTTTCACGATGATTCCTCTCACAACGCCAGACGGTCTGACATCGTTGTCATACTGTGTTCTACCTCACACAGATCCGGCCGTCAAGGGTTACGCTGGAACACATGACACCGTTGTCACCCAAGCCTGCTCCGCGCCAGCGGGCCACGATGAAGGATGTTGCGCGCGAGGCGGGCGTCGGCATCAAGACCGTGTCGCGTGTAGTCAACGGCGAGGGATACGTCGGCGAGGCAACAGCTGCGCGCGTACGGGCAGCCGTGGAACTGCTCTCGTACAGGCGCGATGTCAGCGCCGGGTCCCTACGCCGGGCTGACCGTCGCACCCTAAGCATTGGACTACTGCTCGGTGACGTCTCAAACCCCTTCGACGCACAGGTCCATCGCGGCGTCGAAGATGCCGCCAGCGCCGCCGGATTCGCCGTTCTCTCCGCGAGCCTCGACGAGGACCCCGAGCGAGAGCGCGAGCTGGTCCCGACCATGGCGTCCTACCAAGTCGACGGGCTCATCGTGATGCCCGCGGGCCCGGACCCGAAGGCGCTGCAGCACGAGATCGACGCGGGTATGCCCATCGTCCTCGTGGACCGCGGTGTGGATGGCCTGGAGGCGGACAGCGTCGTCGTTGACAACGAGAGCGGCGCCCGGATCGCCACGGAGCACCTGATCTCGTACGGACACCGGCACATTGCATTTATGGGCGACCGTCAGTTTCTCCCCACTGCCCAGAAGCGCCTCGAAGGCTACCGCCAGGCTTGCTGGTCGGCCGGCTGCCCGGCCACACACGTCATTCAGGACCTGTCGAACGAGTACCTCGCTGAGACAGCCACCCGCGCGATGTTGCAGTCCAGCCCCGCACCAACCGCGATCTTCGCCGCCCAGAACCTCGTCACGATCGGCGTCGTACGCGCGTTGCGCAGCTTGGGCCTCGAGCACGAGATCGCCGTGGTCGGGTTCGATGACATCACCCTCGGCGACCTGGTGTCCCCCGCGATCAGCGTCATTGCACAGGACCCGCACCTGATCGGCCGGATGGCGGCCGAGCGTCTCCTGGCTCGGATCGGCGGCGACACCAGTCCGGTCGAGGAGATCGTCGTACCGACGTCGTTCCTCGTACGAGGATCGGGCGAGATCCCTCCTCCCTGACGTGACGTAGCTCCACGGAGGTTGTTGAGTCCGGCAGCCTTCGCGCCACCGTATGGCGGCGCCTAGCGGTTCAACGGCGACATCGCCGAGGTCGGTGGCTGCGAGAGCGCTGACCTCGGGCGTTGGCTGGCAGGATGGGCGTATGACGGCGATCCTGCGCGACGACGACCTGTCGCTCGAGCCGACGACTGGTTCGGACGAGTTCATCGGCTTCGCCATCGTCATTGACGGTGAACGCGTTGGCACGGTGGCGCTGCGACCTGAGGAGCGCAGAGCCGGATCGATCCGATGGAACGCCGGAACCGACAACCTCGGGGTCGCCATTCGTGCTCTGCGCCTCGCCCTCGATCATGCCTTCGGCGAGCTGGGCTGGACGCGCGTCGAGGCGCGCATACCGGTCGATCGCACCGACGACATCCGCGCGGCCTCGATCTCTGGCCTTCGTCGTGAAGGCATCACGCGGGGTGCGGGCGATGACCCAGACCGCGCGCTACTTGCGCGACTGGTTGACGATCCGCCCGTGTTCAGCCGGGACGGCTTCATCTCGATCCTCAACGCCGGACTGCCGACCAAGCGCATCATCAGTCAGGGTCTGCTCCGCGACGAGCAGGGCCGGGTGCTGATGTGCGAGCTGACCTACAAGGAGGAATGGGATCTGCCCGGCGGTGTCATCGAGGTCGGTGAAGCGCCGGCTGTCGGGCTCGTACGCGAGCTTCAGGAAGAGCTCGGCATCACGGTCGAGGTGCAGGGCCTGATCACGGTCAACTGGCTGCCGGCCTGGCGCGGCTGGGATGACGCGTGCATCTTCTTGTTCGACCTCGGCGTTGTCGACAGCTCGATCACCGAAGGGATGGAGCTGCAGGTCACCGAGATCAAGTCGGTGCAATGGTGCGATCCGGAGACCGTACGGGCGAATGGTGCCCTCGCTGCGATTGAGTTGCTGGACGCTGTCGAGCTCGGCGGCCTGGCGCCGTATCGGGAAGCTCCACTACAGACGTAAATGAGAGATACCCCGGAGCCGAAGCTCCGGGGTATCTCCAAAATTCAGTTCAGTCTGAACTAAATCAGGGGTGAATCAGAGGGGACGAATGTTCGTCGCCTGCAGGCCCTTCTGGCCCTGCTCGACGTCGAATTCAACCTTCTGGTTCTCGTCCAGCGAGCGGTAGCCGCTCGTGGCGATCGCGCTGAAGT
>JAKFCR010000216.1:0-3722 GCA_036676545.1 Aeromicrobium sp.
GAGTGGGTCGTCTCCGAAGCCGTGCAGATCTTCGGCGGCATGGGCTACATGCGCGAGTCCGAGATCGACCGGCACTACCGCGATGCCCGCATCCTCGGCATCGGCGGCGGCGCCACCGAAGTCCTGAATGACCTGGCCGCGAAACTCCTGGGGTACTGACATGAAAACGACAGTCGACACCACGACCGAGACGTACGTGGGCAACCGCGAGTCGATGCTGGAACGCATTGACGACCTCGCGGTCCAGCACGCCAAGGCCCTCGAGGCCGGCGGTGAGCGCAACATCAAGCGACACCACGAGCGCGGCAAGCTGACCGCGCGTGAGCGCATCGAGCTGCTGCTCGATCCCGACTCGCCGTTCCTGGAGCTGTCGACGTTGGCAGCGTGGGGCACCGACTTCGCGGTGGGCGCCTCAATCGTCACAGGCATCGGCGTCGTCGAGGGCGTCGAGTGCATGATCATCGCGAATGACCCGACCGTGAAGGGCGGCTCATCCAACCCGAGCACGCTGCGCAAGGGTCATCGCGCCGCGCAGATCGCGATGGAGTGTGGCCTGCCGAGCATCAACCTCGTCGAGTCTGGCGGTGCCGACCTGCCGACGCAGAAGGACATCTTCATTCCCGGCGGCGCATCGTTCCGCAACATCACCCGCGCAAGCGCGGCACGCCGCCCGACGGTGGCGCTGGTGTTCGGCAACTCGACGGCTGGTGGCGCATACATCCCGGGCATGAGCGACTACGTCGTCATGGTCAAGGAAGGCGCGAAGGTGTTCCTCGCCGGCCCGCCCCTGGTCAAGATGGCGACCGGCGAAGAGTCGACCGACGAGGAGCTGGGCGGCGCCGAGATGCACGCGCGCCAGTCGGGCCTCGCGGACTACCTTGCGGTCGACGAACGCGATGCGATCCGTATCGGCCGTTCGATCATCAAGAACATCAACTGGAGCAAGCAGGGCTTCGTGCCCGAGCCGACGTACGCGGAGCCGGTCTTCGATCCCGAAGAGCTGCTCGGCATCGTGCCGACCGACCTCAAGATCCCGTTCGATCCGCGCGAGGTCATCGCGCGCCTCGTCGACGGCAGCGAGTTCGACGAGTTCAAGCCGCTGTACGGATCGTCGCTGGTCACAGGCTTCGCTCAGCTGCACGGTTACCCGATCGGCATCCTCGCCAACGCGCAGGGCGTGCTGTTCAGCCAAGAGGCGCAGAAGGCGACGCAGTTCATCCAGCTCGCCAACCAGACCGACACCCCTCTGCTGTTCCTGCACAACACGACGGGCTACATGGTCGGTGCGGAGTACGAGCAGGGCGGCATCATCAAGCACGGCGCACAGATGATCAACGCCGTCTCCAACTCGACGGTCCCGCACATCTCGGTTGTGATCGGCGCTTCGTACGGTGCGGGTCACTACGGCATGAGCGGACGCGCCTACGACCCGCGATTCATGTTCAGCTGGCCCAACGCCAAGTCCGCCGTCATGGGCGCGACGCAGCTCGCCGGCGTGATCTCGATCGTCGCCCGCGGTGCCGCCGAGTCGAAGGGCCAGCCGTACGACGAAGAGGCCGACAAGCAGATGCGTGCCTTCATCGAGCAGCAGATCGAGGAGCAGTCGCTCGCGTACTTCACCTCGGGGATGCTCTACGACGACGGGGTGATCGATCCGCGGGACACCCGCTCGATCCTCGGCATCTGCCTCAGTGCCATCAACACCGTGCCCAACAAGGGCGCCGAAGGCTACGGAGTGTTCCGCGTATGAGTGCCTCGATCACCTCCGTACTGGTTGCAAACAGGGGGGAGATTGCTCGGCGGGTGTTCCGCACCTGTCGAGACTTGGGCATCCGTACTGTCGCGGTCTACTCCGATGCTGACGCTGGCGCGCCCTTCGTGGGTGACGCCGACGTCGCCGTACGTCTGCCCGGTAACGCTCCGTCTGACACGTACCTGCGCGGTGACCTCGTCATCGCCGCCGCTCTCAAGGCTGGCGCCGATGCGATCCACCCTGGCTACGGCTTCCTCTCGGAGAACGCCGAGTTCGCCCGCGCCGTCGCCAAGGCGGGACTGACGTGGATCGGCCCCGCGCCCGACACGATCGACTCGATGGGCGACAAGATCCGCGCCAAGGAGCTGATGGACAAGGCGGGCGTGCCGATCCTCAGCGTCGACGCGGCGAACGCCAAGAAGTCTGACTTCCCGCTTCTGGTCAAGGCGTCAGCAGGAGGTGGCGGTCGCGGCATGCGCATCGTCACCGATCCCAAGGACCTCGAGGGCGAGCTCACCGCCGCTGGTGCTGAAGCCCTCTCGGCCTTCGGCGACGCCACCGTGTTCGTCGAGCCCTACCTGCCGACCGCGCGCCACATCGAGGTGCAGGTCATGGCCGACACCCACGGCACCTGCTGGATCGTTGGCGACCGTGACTGCTCGATCCAGCGCCGTCACCAGAAGGTCGTCGAGGAAGCGCCTGCACCATCGGTCAGCGACGAGGTGCGCAAGGTTCTGCACGATGCGTCGCGCGCTGCTGTCGAGGCCGTGGGCTATGTCGGCGCGGGCACGGTCGAGTTCCTCGTGGCGGACGCGCACCTGGCAACGGGCAAGGCGTACTTCCTCGAGATGAACACCCGTCTCCAGGTCGAGCACCCCGTCAGCGAGGAAGTCTTCGGCGTCGACCTGGTCGCCGCACAGATCCTCGTCGCTGAGGGCAAGCAGCTCGCAGCGGAGCCAGCGGGACCGAAGGGTCACGCGATCGAGGTCCGCCTGTACGCCGAGGATCCAGCCGACGACTGGCAGCCGCAGACCGGCACGGTTCGTACGTTCGATGTGCCTGACGGCCCGGGCGTGCGCGTCGACTCCGGCATCGAGAGCGGATCGGTCATCGGGATCCACTACGACGCCATGATTGCCAAGGTCATCGCGTACGGAGACAACCGTGCCCACGCCGTACGCCTGCTCGGTGACGCACTCCGTCGTACCCGCCTGCACGGGGTCACGACCAACAGCGACCTGCTGATCGGCATCCTCGGAGACGAGGAGTTCCGCGCCGAGCGGGTGCATACGGCGCTGCTCGACGAGCGGCTCGCGGACTGGTCGAAGCCAGCGAATGGCGAGCACGCCGTACGCAAGGCGGCTCTCGCGGCGGCTCTCGCCGAGGCGGCAAGCAGCACGGCGAATGCCAAGGTGCTGGCGCGCATCCCAACCGCCTACCGCAACGTGCCGAGCCAGGAGCGCACGCGCTCCTACACGATCGGCACCGAGGAGATCACCGTCTCCTATCGCGGGATCCGAACCGGGCTCGTCCAGTCCGAGCTCGAGGGCGTCACGATCGGAGCGGTCACGCCGACGCGAGTCGTGCTCGACGACGACGGTCTGACCGAGGCGTACGACGTCGCAGTCGGCTCTGGGTGGGTTGACGTCGACGGACCCAGCGGATCGTTCGACTTCACCCCGGTCCCGGAGTTCGTTGATCCGGCGGATGTCATCGCCGAGGGCTCGCTACTCGCGCCGATGCCGGCCGCGGTCATGAGCGTCGCGGTCACGGAAGGACAACACGTCACCAAGGGCGACATCGTCGTCGTCCTTGAGGCCATGAAGATGCAGCACACCATCACGGCGCCGTACGACGGCGTCGTCACCGAGCTGTCGGCCACCGCCGGCGCACAAGTCGAATCTGGCGCCGTACTGGCAGTCATCGAAGGAGAAGCAGAATGAACAACTTCACCGAGACCGAAGAGCGC
>JAKFCR010000217.1:0-6035 GCA_036676545.1 Aeromicrobium sp.
CCGATGCGCACCGTGAGACCGGAGCTGGCTTCGCCGAGGAGCTTGAGCAGAACGACCTGCTCCTCGATCGCCTCCAGCACCGGCTTGATCGAGGTGTCGAAGTCACTGCCGAACCGGGCGAGGTTGGCTGCACCGCCGACCGCGATGCGCTCGTCTGAACGCTCGTTGGTGAACGTCTGCGAGAGCGTGGCGACGATCGACGAGACGATCGGCCGGTCGTTGGGCGCGAACGTCTCGATCATGTCTGCGAGTCGCAGCGATGCCTCGGGCAGACGCTCGCCGAGCGATGCGTGCGCGATTCGCGAGCGCAGGTCCGACAACAGCTGCTCGGTCGGCGTCTCGACGAGCTCGATGATGCGTTGCTCGACGCGACCACTGCTGGTGATGACGACGAGCAGCACGCGCGAGCCCTCGAGCGCCACCACCTCGATGTGCCGCACGGTCGAGCGTGTCAGTGACGGATATTGCACGATGGCGACCTGATTGGTGAGCTGAGCGAGCACCCGTACGCTGCGTTGCACCACGTCATCGACATCGACCGCGCCTGTCAGGAAGGTCTCGATCGCCCGGCGTTCTGCCTGCGAAAGCGCCTTGACGGTGGCCAGCCGATCGACGAACATCCGGTAGCCCTTGTCGGTCGGGATGCGACCGGCGCTGGTGTGGGGCTGGGTGATGTAGCCCTCGTCCTCGAGCGCGACCATGTCGTTGCGGATCGTCGCAGGTGAGACACCCAAGTGATGGCGCTCGACGAGGGCGCGCGATCCGACCGGTTCCTGCGTCGAGACGTAGTCCTCGACGATGGCGCGGAGAACGTCGAGACGGCGATCGTCAGACATAGTTCTTCCTTCCGCGCGTCGCGTTGGCACTCTCCTAGGGCAAGTGCCAGTCTAGCGATGTGCCCGACAATGCCGAATCTCCGTACGAGGTCAGCGGCACTGAGCGCACGCTGACCTATTTCCCGCGGCGCGTCACGATCGATGACGGCACGGAAATCGTCCACGAGTCCCTCGGCGGCACGCTCGTCTCAGCGTGGGCAGGCGACCTTGGCGATCAGTACGTAGAGGTCATCCATGTCGGAGACGGGCCCTCAGGCGGTGAGCTGGTCCTCGTCGTACCGCATCTCAACGTCGTCATGATCGGCGACTTGTACGCACCCAGCCCGGCTGGCGCCACGCCGACGTGGGCTGGGGCTGTCGATCTGACCCTTGGACTCACTACTCTCTCCAGCAAGATCCTCTCGAGCTCAGGTCCGGTCACCCGGGATGAGCTCGAGACGTTTCATCAACAACTTCTCGGGGTTCTGCATGGCTGACAGATATGGCACTGATGTGCTCTCAGGCGACTGGCGCAAGCCACCGCGTGGCCGCTCGGTGGAAGTGATCGCCGAACGCGGCATGGTCGTGGAAGACGCGACCACCGGCTTCGTCGGCGAGATCATGGTCGTCGAGAAGGATCTCGGCATGATGGTGCTCGAAGATCGACGCAACACCCGGCGCTCGTTCCCGTTCGGTCCAGGCTTCCTGCTCGATGGGGCGCCCGTCGTCCTGCGCCCCTCGGCCGCCAAGGCACCGAAGACCAGCTATCGCACGGCTTCGGGTTCGCTCACCGTCGAGGACACCCGGGCACGCGTTGCCCTGCCGAGCCGCATCTACGTCGAAGGCCGCCATGACGCCGAGCTCGTCGAGAAGGTCTGGGGAGCCGATCTGCGCGTCGAAGGCGTTGCGGTCGAGTACCTCGGCGGCATCGATGACCTCGTCGCCGTCGTCGACGAATTCGATCCCGGTCCCGGGCAACGCCTCGGCGTACTGGTCGATCACCTCGTACCGGGCTCCAAGGAGACCCGTCTTGCCGAGCAGGTGTCGGACCGCGAACACGTACTAGTCGTCGGTCACCCGTACGTCGACGTCTGGCAGTCCATCAAGCCCGATCGGCTCGGTCTGGAGGTGTGGCCGGTCATCCCTCGCGGGACCGACTGGAAGCACGGCATCTGCGAGGCGCTCGGCTGGCCGCATGCGGATCAGGCTGACATCGCTCGCGCATGGAAGCACCTGCTGAGTCGCGTGGACTCCTATGCCGACCTGGAGCCGTCATTCCTCGGCCGAGTCGAAGAGCTCATCGACTTCGTGACGATCCCCTAGTCCAGGCCGCTAGTCCACCAGCTCGCGTACGACCGCGTCGGCGAGCAACCTGCCGGGGAGCGTCAAAACCAGGTGCTCGTCGGCAACGTCAGCCAGCCCACGGGACACCAGATCGGGCACCGCTGCGTTGGCGCCTGTGCTCAACGCGTCGAGCCCAAGCCCTGACCGCAGGCGGGTCTCGAGCATGATCCGCTCGACGCGTGCTGTGTCCGCATCGATCGACTCCCCGTCGTGACGAGGCGCCTCACCTGCCGCGAGTCTTTGCGCGTACGCGGCGGGGTGCTTGACGTTCCACCACCGCTCGCCGTCGACGTGTGAGTGCGCTCCGGGCCCAATGCCGAGCCAGTTGTCGCTGTGCCAGTAGAGAACGTTGTGGCGACACTGCGCTGCCTCGTTGCGCGCCCAGTTGGAGAGCTCGTACCAACCCAGACCAGCGGCGGAGAACAGCTCGTCCGCGAGCAGGTACTTGTCGGCTGTCTCGTCATCATCGGGCATGACGACCTCGTGACGATTGACCTTGCGAGCGAAGGCAGTGCCCTGCTCGACGATCAGCGCGTATGCGCTGATGTGGTCGGGCTCCAGCGCGATCGCCTGCTCGACGCTGGTGCGCCAATCGGCCATCGACTCCCCCGGCGTTCCGTAGATCAGGTCGACGCTGAGCTGGTCGAAACCTGCCTCACGAGCCCACTTCACCGCCTGCGGCACGTTGTCTGGGTTGTGCGTGCGGTCAAGCGTTGCCAGCACGTGCGGCACGGCCGACTGCACGCCGAACGAGATGCGGTTGAAGCCGCCCTCGCGCAGCGTCGCCAACGACTCCGGCGTCACGCTGTCGGGATTGGCCTCGGTCGTGACCTCGACCCCACGGGAGAAGCCAAAACGCTCCCCCAATACGTGGAGGATGCGTACGAGATCAGCCGACGGCAGCTGGGTCGGCGTGCCACCACCGAAGAACACCGTCTCGATCTCTTGGCCGTAGGTACGAGCCGCCAGCTCGATCTCGCTGATCGCCGTGTCGGCATACGACGCCCGCGTCGCGCCTTCGCCGAGCTCATCGGCCGTGTAGGTGTTGAAGTCGCAGTAGCCACAGCGCACCGAGCAGAACGGCACATGGACATAGACGCCGAAGGGCCGCTCACCTCTGGAGGTGAGCGGCCCTGTCGTGGTCATCTACTTAGCGTAGAAGCCGTCGAGGATTGCCTTGTTGTTGGCTTCGACGACATTGCGCTTGACCTTCATGCTCGGCGTGATCTCGCCGTTCTCGATCGACAGATCGTGATCGAGGATCGCGAACTTCTTGATCGTCTCCCAGCGGTTGACCTTGGAGTTGAGCTCCTCGATCTGGCTCTCGATCAGATCGTGGATCTCCTGCGACTTCACGACCTCGGCGTAGGACTTGCCGGCCATGCCGTTGTTGTTGGCCCACTCGGCGACACCGTCGGGGTCGAGGGTGATGAGAGCGGAGCAGAAGTTGCGCTCGTTGCCGTGCACCAGGATCTGGCTGGTCAGCGAGCTGATGCCCTTGAACATGCCCTCGATGTGCGGCGGTGCGACGTACTTGCCACCCGACGTCTTGAAGAGCTCCTTCTTGCGACCCGTGATGTAGAGGAAGCCGTCCTCGTCGATACGACCCTCGTCACCCGTGTGCAGCCAGCCGTCCTCCAACGACGATGCGCTCTCGCCTTCGAGGTTGTGGTAGCCGCGCATGATGTGCGGGCCCTTGATCAGGACCTCACCGTCGGCGGCGATCTTGGCCTCGCTGCCGGGGAACGCCGTACCCACTGAACCGAGCTTGAAGTTGTCGGGCTGGTTGACGAATGCGCCGGCCGACGTCTCGGTGAGGCCGTAGCCCTCGAGGATCAGCACGCCCGCAGCGTGGAACCACTCGGCGATGTCGGGCGACAGCGCCGCAGCTCCGGAGATGAAGAACCGGACCCGGCCACCGAAGCGGTCACGGACCTTGGAGAAGACGAGCTTGTCGGCGATGCCGTGTTGGACCTTGAGGATCGGCGAGATCGACTTGCCCGCACGCACGCGACGCGAGTGCTCGAGCCCGACCTTCTCAGCCCACTGGAAGATCTTGAGCTTGGCGCCGCCCTCAGCCTCGGTCATACCGACGATGCGGCCGTACGCCTTCTCGAAGATGCGAGGGGCCGCGCCCATGAACGTCGGCTTGACGATGGCGAGGTTCTCGACGATCTTGGGAACGCGACCGTCGATCGCGGTGGCGAAACCAACCGCAAGCTGGGTGGTCAGCAGCACCTTGCCGAACGAGTGGGCCATCGGCAGCCAGAGGAACTGCAGATCGTCGATGCTCAGGAAGTCGCCGGCGACCATCACGGAGCCTTCGTACGTCCAGCCGTCGTGGCTGAGGCGAACACCCTTGGGTCGTCCCGTGGTGCCGGACGTGTAGATCAGGGTGGCGAGGGAGTCGCCCGTCGTCGCGGCAACACGGTCCTCGATCACCTTGGGGTGCTCAGTCAGGTATGCCTCGCCGAGCTTCTCGAGGTCATCGAGTCCGATGACCCAGTCACCATCGGTGGTGCCTTCGAAGACCACGACCTTCATGATCGAGGGCAGCTCGGAGTGCTTCTCGCGGAGCTTGGCAACCTGCTCATCGTCCTCGGCGAACACGATGCGGCTGTCGGAGTCGGCCAGGATGTAGGCGACGTCGTCGGACATCGTGCTCGGGTAGACCGTGGTCGTTGCGGCGCCAGCGGCGTTGATCGCGAGATCGGCCAGGATCCACTCGAGGCGAGTGCCGGAGGCGATCGCTACGCGCTGCTCGGCCTCGATGCCGAGAGCCACCAGGCCAGCGGCGAGATTGGTGACTCGGACGCCGGTCTCGGCCCAGGTCAGCGAATGCCACTTCTCGTTCTCGTCGGGGTATCGGTAGGCCTCGTGGCTGCCCGACTCCTTGACGCGGTTGTAGAACATCGCGCTGACGCTTTTGGCGCGGTTCTTGACGATCTCAAGCTGTTCGGGGGTGGCAACTGAAGTACTCATGACATTCCTTCACGCGGACATACTGGGGGGATGTGGTGCGGATCACCCTAACCTACCTGCGGGTCACTTGAGAGGTGCGTCCGCACGCTCACCCAAGCGTCTGCGGACGAATGGTTCGAGCCGTGGTTCGGCGCCCAGAGCGGGGATCAGCGCACGCTCGGTAGTGAGGGCCCGGAACAGGAAGTCGATCGTGATCTCGTGGTCCCGCTCCTCCACGATCTCGATCTCGTCGCCCGCCGAGATGTCGCCCTCCTCGATGACCCGGAGGTACGGGCCGGGCAACCGACCCTGGGTGAATCGCTTGACCCACTGCGGCTCGTCCAGGAAGCCCTGGAACACCGAGCATGGAATGCGCACGCCGGACACTTCGAGGAGCGCGCCACCGATACGCCATCGGTCCCCCGCGTGAGCCGCGTTGAGGTCGATGCCTTGGGTCGTGAGGTTCTCGCCGAACTGGCCTGGGCTCAGCGTGCGGCCGAGCAGATCGGCCCACGTGTCGAGGTCTTCACGCGAGTAGGCGTAGACGGCCTGCATCTCGCCGCCATGGTTGACCAGGTCGGCGATCTCGTCATCGCCGACGCCTAGCGAGTGCACGCGTACGGGGCCTTCGACCGGCCGCTTGTCGATCGCCGTGCGCTTGAGCTGGCCCCACGGCACGTCGACCGCGGTACCGACATTGACCGACTCGACGAACGCCACGGCTATTTCTTGTCGGCGTCGCCGGTCGAGAGGGCTGCGATGAAGGCTTCCTGGGGCACTTCGACACGGCCCACCATCTTCATGCGCTTCTTGCCCTCTTTTTGCTTCTCGAGGAGCTTGCGCTTGCGGCTGATGTCGCCGCCGTAGCACTTGGCGAGCACGTCCTTGCGGATCGCGCGGATGTTCTCGCGGGCG
>JAKFCR010000218.1:0-8832 GCA_036676545.1 Aeromicrobium sp.
TGGTACCGGCTCGACATCCTCGCCACCAGCGGCGGGACACCGTTCGAGACGACCGGCGTCGTGGAGTTCGAGGCGTACTACCGCGCCCCCGAAGGCGCAGGTAGCCAGCACGAGATCAGCCAATTCGTCCGCGAGAACGGCACCTGGTTGTACGTTGACGGCACCCGCTAGCCAACGACGAGCGGGACACCCGGACGGTACGCGAGGTGGACGTACGACGGGGCGTTGAGCACGGCAAAGTCTGCCTTGGCGCCGACACCCAGATGTCCGACGTCTTCGAGACGCAGCGAGGTCGCGCCACCCTTGGTCGCCGACCACAGTGCCTCGCGCGGGCTCATGTTCATGTCGCGTACGGCGACAGCGATACAGAACGGCATCGAGGACGTGTAGGAGCTGCCGGGATTGCAGTCCGTCGCGAGTGACACCGTCACGCCAGCGTCGAGCAGCGTGCGGGCGTCCGGATAGGGCTGCCTGGTCGAGAACTCCACGCCGGGCAGCAACCCCACGACGATGCCCGAGTCGACCACGGCGGCGATGTCCGCGTCGGACAGGAAGGTGCAGTGATCCGCGGGCGCACCCAGCTCTGCGGCAAGCTGCACGCCCGGGCCGAGGCCGAGCTGGTTTGCGTGGATCCGGGGCAGGAGGCCCGCGGCAATGCCGGCCTCGAGCACGGCACGTGACTCGTCTGCGCCGAACGCGCCGTCTTCGCAGAACACGTCGATCCATCGGGCATAAGGCGCGCATCGCTCGAGCATCTCTCCAGTGACGAGCTCGACGTACGCCCCAATCTCCGTCTCAGCCGGGACGACGTGGGCGCCGAGGAATGTCGTCTGCTCGGTGAACTGCTGCGCGATCGCCAGGGATCGGGCTTCGTCGTGGGTCGTCAGCCCGTAGCCGCTCTTGATCTCGACTGTCGTCGTGCCTTGGGCACGCATCTCGGCGAGATGGCGCGCGACATTGGCGGCGAGCTGTTCATCTGTGGCCGCCCGGGTCGCGGCGACGGTCGTGCGTATGCCGCCGGCTTCGTACGGCTGCCCCGTCATCCGCGCCTCGAACTCTGCGGATCGGTCGCCCGCGAACACCAGGTGCGTGTGCGAGTCGACGAAACCGGGGATGACGGCCGCACCACCGACATCGCGTACGACATCGGCGGAGGGAGCCTCGTTGCGCTGTCCGAACCAGGCGACCTTGCCGCCGTCGACGACGAAGGCCGCGTCGTTCAGGATCGGTCGCTCGTCGTCCCACGTCACGAGCTCGCCAATGTTCGTGACCAGCAGGGTGCTCATACGCGGCTCCAGCACGCGTCGATCGCCGACTCGAGCAGCTCGGCGATATCGGTCGGGTCGCCCTCGACATCGGCGGACGTGGCAGCCCAGAGGAGCTCCTCGGCGCCGGCCGTACGAATCGTGTCGGCGATGTCGATCATGTCGGGCACGACGAAGCCCAGCGACTCGTGTCCCGTAGTCGTGGCCGCCAGCCACAGCTGATCCGCGGTCCACGCGCCGCGTACGCCGGTCGACAGCCGCTCGTGCATCTCGACGGCCCGGGCCTCGGCGAACATGTCGATCACGGTATTGCTGTCGGAGCCGAGTGTCAGCCTCGCGCCGGCATCGCGGAGCGCCACGCTCGGACCTATGCCATCGGCGAGCTCCGCCTCGGTGGTCGGGCAGAAGCACGCGTACGAATGTGCCGTGCCCAGCGTCGCAATGTCGTCAGTCGTCAGGTGGGTCGCATGGACCGCGGTCGTGCGGGGTGACCAGACGCCAGCCTCGGCGAGCAGCGCGACCGGCGTGAGACCGGTCGCGGCGATGCACTCGGCGTTCTCCATCGGCTGTTCGGACACGTGCACGTGCAGTGGCGCTTCGGGCAGGGCAACAGCCACTGTGCGGAGCTGGCTGCGCGGGACAGCGCGTACGGAGTGGATGGCCGCACCGATCACGACGTCGTCCTCGTCTGCGTACTTGCTGGCCAGCGAATCGACACGTGACGCCCAGGCATCGGAGTCGCCATCGCTGAATCGGCGCTGGACACCCTCCGGCGTCTTGCCGAAGCCTGCGGCGAGGTAGCACGTGTCGAGCAATGTGATCCGTATGTCGGCTTCGCGTGCTGCCGCGATCAGCGCCTCGCCCATCGCATTGGGCTCGTCATACGGCTTGCCGTTGGGCTGGTGATGGACGTAGTGAAACTCGCCGACGCTACGGATCCCGGCGAGGTTCATCTCGGCGTACGTCGCACGCGCCAGCTCGAACAGCAGGTCCGGATCGAGCACGCCGGCGAGCGAGTACATCTGGTCGCGCCAGCTCCAGAAGCTGTCGGCTCCCGTCACACGCCCACGCAACGCGCGGTGAAACGCGTGGCTGTGGCAGTTCGCGAATGCCGGGACTGTCGTCATGCTGTGTCCGACTCTTGGCAAAGCTCACGTACGACTGTGGTCAGGGCGACGATGCCGGCTTCACAGTCAGCGTCCTCGGCGAACTCGGCTGGCGAGTGCGAGATGCCGGTCGGGTTGCGTACGAACAGCATCGCCGTCGGGATGTGTGCACTCAGCACTCCGGCGTCGTGGCCAGCGCCGGTCGGCAGCACGGGCGCATCCAGCAGCGTGGCAAGCCGGTCACGCAGGGCAGCGTCGAACTCGACCGCTGGACTCACCGACTCGGTGGTCAGCTCAACCGTCGTGCCATCGAGCCCGGCCTCGGCCTGCGCCGCAGCAATCACATTGTCGACAAGTCGATCCAATGCGCCTTCGTCGGCCGCTCGGGCATCGAGCCAGGCGCGGACGCGGGACGGTATGGCGTTGGTGCCGCCGGGCTCGACCTCGAGCCGACCGAAGGTCGCGCGCGCACCCGCATCGGAGGCCAGGCGGCGAGACGCAAGCACCGTTGCAGCGTAGGCCTGCATCGGATCGCGACGATCCTCCATCGCTGTCGCGCCGGCGTGATTGGCCTCGCCACAGAAGTCGAGTCGCCAGCGCCCATGCGGCCAGATCGCCGAGGCAACGCCCACGGCGTCACCCGTGTGGACGAGTGAGCGGCCTTGCTCGACGTGCAGCTCGACGAACGTACCGATCTGGTCGAGCAGGTCCGTCGTTCCGACTGCGTCAGGGTCTCGGCCGCGCGCCTTGAGCACCTCAGCCATGGTGATGCCGTCACGATCCTTCTGGGCCAGAGCGCGGTCGGCCGTGAGTGCTCCCGTGATCAGCTGCGATCCAGCGCAGGCGACACCAAATCGTGCACCCTCCTCGTCGGCGAAGTTGCCGATCACGATTGGTCGGCTCGGGTCGAAGCCCTCAGTCTTGAGTCGGTCGACGGCCGCGAACGATGAGACGACGCCTAGCGGTCCGTCGTACGCGCCGCCATCGGGTACGGAGTCGAGATGCGAACCGATCAGGAGCGCATCACCGCCGCTGCCCCACCACGCGAACTGGTTGCCGTTGCCGTCCTCGACGAGCTCCATGCCGCGCGCGGCCGCCTCTCCGGCGAACCACTCGCGCAGCGCCATGTCGGCGTCGTTCCATGCATACCGGCGATAGCCGCCGGTCGTTGGATCGCGCCCAATGTCGGTGAGGTCGGCGAGAGTCATCAGCCCTCCGACATCGGCACTCGGAGTCCACGCTCCTGGGCCACTTCGGCCGCGCGCTCATAGCCGGCATCGACGTGCCGCATGACTCCGGTTCCGGGGTCGTTGACGAGTACGCGCTCGATCTTCTGCGCGGCCAGCGGTGTGCCGTCGGCGACGACGACCTGGCCTGCGTGGATCGAGCGACCGATGCCGACGCCTCCACCGTGGTGGATCGACACCCAAGTGGCGCCCGACGCGGTGTTGAGCAGCGCGTTGAGCAGCGGCCAGTCGGCGATCGCGTCGGAACCGTCAGCCATGGCCTCAGTCTCGCGGTACGGCGACGCCACCGAGCCGGAATCGAGGTGATCGCGGCCGATCACGACAGGAGCACTCAGCTCGCCCGACGCAACCATCTCGTTGAACCGCAGTCCGGCGAGGTGACGCTCCTGGTATCCGAGCCAGCAGATGCGAGCCGGCAGACCCTCGAAGTGCACCTTCTCCTGCGCCTTCGTGATCCAGCGGGCCAGGTGCTCGTCCTCGGGGAACAGCTCGAGGATCGCGCGGTCCGTCGCCGCGATGTCAGCCGGATCGCCCGAGAGCGCCGCCCAGCGGAACGGGCCCTTGCCCTCACAGAACAGTGGCCGGATGTACGCCGGCACGAACCCGGGGAACTCAAACGCCCGCTCGAACCCGCCGAGTCGGGCCTCTTCACGGATCGAGTTGCCGTAGTCGAAGACCTCGGCTCCGGCGTCCATGAAGCCGACCATCGCGCGTACGTGCTTGGCCATCGACTCGCGCGCCTTGAGGGTGAACCCTTCCGGATCGCGGGCGGCTTCCGCGTGCCAGTCGTCGACGCTGATGCCCTCGGGCAGATAGCTCAGCGGATCGTGGGCGCTGGTCTGGTCGGTCACGATGTCGATCGGCGTACCGCGCTCGAGCAGCTCGGCGAAGATCGTCGCGGCATTGCCGAGCACGCCGACCGAGAGAGCCCGACGGTCGTTCTTGGCCTCGACGGCACGCTCCACGGCCTGGTCGAGATCAGTCCAGTACTCGTCGAGGTAGCCGTGCTTGACCCGTCGCTCCAGTCGCGTCTCGTCGACGTCGACGACGAGCGCAACGCCATCGTTCATCGTCACGGCGAGCGGCTGGGCGCCACCCATGCCGCCCGCGCCGGCGGTGAGAGTCAGCGTTCCCGCCAGCGATCCGCCGAAGCGTTTGCGCGCAACAGCCCCGAACGTCTCGTACGTGCCTTGCAGGATTCCCTGCGTACCGATGTAGATCCACGAGCCGGCCGTCATCTGCCCGTACATCGTCAGACCTTCGGCCTCGAGCTTGCGGAACTCCGGCCACGTGGCCCAGTCACCAACAAGGTTCGAGTTGGCGATCAGCACCCGCGGCGCCCACTCGTGCGTACGGAACACCCCCACCGGCTTGCCCGACTGCACCAGCAGCGTCTCGTCGTCGTCGAGCGTCTCGAGGGTGCGGACGATCGCGTCGTACGCCTCCCAGCTGCGGGCTGCCTTGCCGGTGCCGCCGTAGACGACCAGGTCCTCGGGGCGCTCCGCCACCTCCGGATCGAGGTTGTTCATCAGCATGCGCATCGGCGCCTCGGTCTGCCAGGACTTCGCAGTAAGAGTGGTGCCGCGTGCTGCGCGAACGGTGGGACGGTTCATGTCAGATCTCCTTCTGGGCTGCTGCGAGGAGGGCGCCAGAGCGTACGAGCTCAGTTGCGGCCTCGAGGTCGGGGGCGAGGAATCGGTCAGGGCCGGGGCCGTCGACCCGCGTACGCAACAGCGCGATGGCCGCGCCGGTTGCAGGGCCGGGCTTGAGCGGCGCTCGCAGATCGATACCTCGAGCGGCGGTGTAGATCTCGATCGCGAGCACGCGGGTCAGCAGATCGACCGAGGTGCGCAGCTTGCGTGCCGCGGACCAGCCCATCGACACGTGGTCCTCCTGCATCGCACTCGACGGGATCGAGTCGACGCTCGCCGGTGCTGCGAGTCGCTTCAGCTCCGAGACCATCGCTGCCTGCGTGTATTGCGCGATCATGTGCCCCGAGTCGACGCCCGGATCGTCAGCGAGGAACGGCGGCAATCCCTGGTTGCGCGAGGCGTCGAGGAAGCGGTCAGTGCGACGCTCGCTCATGCTGGCGACGTCGGCGACCGGGATCGCGAGGAAGTCGAGCACGTACGCGAGCGGTGCGCCGTGGAAGTTGCCGTGCGACTCGATGCGGCCGTCGTCGAGGACCGATGGGTTGTCGATCGCCGAGGCGAGCTCGCGGCCGGCGACCGTCGCGGCATGGTTGAGGGTGTCGCGCGCGGCCCCGTGCACCTGCGGAGCGCACCGCAGCGAGTACGCATCCTGCACCCGACCATCGCCGACGCGATGACTCGCGACGATCGGCGATCCGGCGAGCAACGAAGCCATGTGGGCTGCCGACTCGGCTTGTCCCGGGTGCGGGCGAAGAGCCTGCAGGTCGGCGGAGAGCACGCGATCCGTACCCATCAGCCCCTCAATGCTCATGGCCGCCGCGAGGTCAGCGGTGTCGAGCAGCTGGCGCAGGTCGTGCAGCGCGAGCACCAACATCCCGAGCATGCCGTCGGTGCCGTTGATCAGTGCGAGCCCTTCCTTCTCGGCGAGCTCAATCGGGGCGAGTCCGTACGACGCCAGCGCCTCGCCTGCGGGACGTACGACGCCGTGGTCCTCAACCTGACCCTCGCCCATCACCGCGAGCGCACAATGCGCCAGCGGAGCCAGGTCACCTGAGCAGCCGAGGCTGCCGTACTCGTGGACGAGTGGTGTCAGACCGGCGTTGAGCATCGATGCGTACGCCTCGGCCGTCTCGACGCGTACGCCGGTGTGACCCGAGGCCAATGTCGAAAGGCGCAACAGCATCAGTGCGCGGACGACCTCGTTCTCGACCCGCGGCCCGGTGCCTGCGGCGTGCGAACGGATCAAGCTCTTCTGCAGCTGTGTCCGCAGCTCGGGCTCAATATGCCGCGTGGCCAGGGCACCGAAACCGGTCGAGACTCCATAGACGGGGGTGTCCGATGCAGCCATCTCCTCGATGACGGCGCGCGACCGCACGATCGCTTCGCGCGCTTCTGTGCTCAGCTCGACGAGCGTGCCCTCGCGCGCCACACGTACGACATCTTCCGGCGACACCGCGCCGACTCCCACCACAACAGTCATATTCCATAGGACTCCACAAGGGCGGCCGAGCGCTACGGGCTGCGCGACAAACTCATCTCGGATACGAGACACTACGACCATGACCAGGCCGGTACCTGCAGCGACGACGACCCTGCGCGTGCTGCGCTTCCTGTCGTCACAGCCTGTCCCTGTCTCGGCCGCCCGTATCGCCTCGGCCGTCGACCAACCCCGATCGTCGACCTACCACCTGCTCAGTGCGATGACGGACGAAGGATTCGTCATCCACTATCCCGACGACCGAACGTGGGGCCTCGGCATCGCGGCATGGGAAGTCGGCCACGGCTTCGCCCGTCAGGAGCCGCTCGCTCGACTGGCCCGCCTCCCGCTGGCGCGACTCGTCGACCAGGTCGGCCAGTCCGCCCACCTAGTGGTCCTCCAGGGCGCCGATGTCCTCTACGTGATCGAGGAGCGGGCGCCCGGCAGACCTCCGCTGGTGACTGACGTCGGCGTACGCCTGCCCGCTCACCTCACGGCCTCGGGTCGCGCAATCCTGGCTTCACTGCCAGCCGCACAGGTACGCGCGCTCTACCCCGAGAAGGCGTCGTTCACGTCACGTACGGGCACCGGCCCGGGCACCCTGAGCGAGCTTCGTCGGCTGCTCTCCGCCACGCGCCAGCGCGGATTTGCCACCGAGGACGGCGAGGTGACCGCCGGTTTTGCGTCGATCGCCGCGCCCATCACGGCGGGGACGATCCACGCCGCGGTTGCCGTCACGTGGGAAGCACGCACTCCGGCCGATGGCCTTGCCGAGCCAGTAGCCGCAACTGCGGCAGAAATCTCCCGCAGACTTCGTCACTGACGCCACGTGACCTCAGCGACATTCACGTCGTTGTTACTGCGAAGTAGGACGGATGTCCCACTTATCTGCCAAGGAGCACCATGCGTTCAGCTCGTTCGTACCTTCTGGCCCTCTTCGGAGCTGGCCTCGCGGCAACAGCGCTCGTCCAGCCGGCTCAGGCCGCTGACCCGGTCTACACCGTGCAGGCCCTGCACTTCAAGGTCAAGGTCGGCCCGGCCAACGACGTGCCGTGCAGCATTGTCGGCGACCTCTACCTCCCGAAGAGCGCCACCAGCACCAAGAAGGTCCCCGCGATCCTCACGACCAACGGCTTCGGTGGCTCCAAGAGCGACCAGGCGGGCCTCGGCAAGACCTTCGCGTCGCGTGGATACGCGGTGCTGTCCTACTCCGGACTGGGCTTCGG
Organism: Aeromicrobium sp.; assembly: GCA_036676545.1. Lineage (GTDB taxonomy): Bacteria > Actinomycetota > Actinomycetes > Propionibacteriales > Nocardioidaceae > Aeromicrobium. Next base: position 7,974 of record JAKFCR010000218.1, read on the forward strand.
CGGCTCAGGCTGCAAGATCACCCTCGATGACCCCGACTGGGACGGCAAGGCCGCGCGTCAGCTCGTCAGCTACCTCGGCGGCAAGACCGGCATCGCGTTCAAGGACGCCGCACACACTCTCCCGGCTGCGGCACTCAAGGTCGTCAAGCGCGACACCACTGACCATCTCGGCCGCACGTCAGTCAACGATCCTCGCGTCGGCATGGTCGGCGGTTCGTACGGTGGGCAGATCCAGTTCGCCGCTGCCGGTGTCGATCCGCGCATCGACACGATCATCCCGATCATCACGTGGAGCGACCTCTCGTACTCACTGTCACCCAACAACACCTCGCAGACCTCCGGAGTCCAGACCTCCACACCTGGCGCCGCCAAGCTGATCTGGGCGCTCGGCTTCAGTGGGCTCGGAATCGTCAACGGACTGCAGAACGCTCAGGTCGATCCCTCACGCCTGATCCCCTGCCCGAACTACGCGGACTTCGTCTGCCCGGCCGTCGCGACGGCAGGCGTGCTTGGCACGGTTGACGCCAGCACCACCGCAAACCTGCGCCACGCCTCGGTGTCGTCGTACTTCCCGAAGATCAAGGTCCCCACGCTGATCATCCAGGGCCTGAGCGACACCCTCTTCAACATCAACGAGGGAGTTGCCAACTACCAAGCCCTCCAGAAGCAGGGCACGCCCACCAAGATGATCTGGTTCAACGGCGGCCACTCCGGCCCGGCTGCGCCAGGCGAGCTCAACATCGGCAATCCCAATCCAGCCACAGAGCACCTCTCCAAGAGCGTCGCCAACTGGATGGACCACTATCTGAAGGGCAGCTCGGTCAGCACGGGTCCGGAGTTCTCCTACTTCCGCAACTGG
>JAKFCR010000219.1:0-4868 GCA_036676545.1 Aeromicrobium sp.
GGAGGACTGGACCGAGGCGAACGGCTATCTGACGCCGTCGTTCAAGGTCAAGCGCAATGCCGTCCTGCGCGACTTTCACGACACGGTCGAAGCGCTCTTCACCAGGTAGCGCCGCCAGTCGGCTGTGAGCTGATCGACGCTCAGGCCGAACGCCCGCTCCAGGGCCGGGTTGAGCTTCGCGCCGTCGAGTACGTCCTCGTAGAACGCGACGATGTCTGCATCGCTGTGCGTCTCCGCGAGCATGCGGAAGATCATCCACGCGGCCTCGTACGACGCGCCGAGTCCGTGACCCGCCGACGAGAAGTCGGCACTGGACGGAAGTCGCTTCGGCGTCTTGCCTGCCTTGACGTCGGCAAGAATCTGACCGGCGCTGAGCGACAGCGGGGCGTTGTCGTCATGGAGAGCGACGAAGTCTGCGAACCCTTCAATCACCCAGGTCTCGGCCGAAGTGCCCACGGCAGAAGTCATCAGGTGCGTCGCCTCGTGGCTGATGACGACCTGGACTGCCCGATCGTCCATGGTCAAGAAGACCGCAGGGTTGAGCACGATCACGACGCCGCCAGCGCTGCCGTTGCTTCCGTCCAGGTCGGTGGTGACGGCTGCGATCTGCTTGATCTCGGCGACCTTGCGACCGACAAGTGCGGCCATCTGATCTTGGGTGTGTGGTGAGACCACGACGACTTTGCGACGAGCGTCCGGGAGCACCTCGACGACGGCGGCACGAGCGCGTGCTGTCATTGATTCGATCTGCCCGGCAACTCCCCCGTCCACCGAGATGACGACTGTGTCGGCTTGCTTCTGGACGTCGACCTTGCCAGCCAACCAGATCGGCAGCGATCCAGCTCCGGCCCGAACGCTGCGTATCGCAAACGTGCCGTCGGCCTGTGGGTCCAGTCGGAACTTCGCGGTCGCCGTGCGCAGCTCCTCGGCGAGACCCGATTCGCCGCCAGCCATCCAGCTGACCTCGACATCGGCCTGCGTCGATCCGTCGGCACGATCGGCCACATCGCCACCCGTGATGTAGCGCAGGTCGACGTCACGCGCGCCCAGCGCTTCTCGCGCTGACCACGCGTCGCGGGCAAACGTACGGGCCGCGCTGCTCGAGCCTGCAGCAGCGATGAACTCCGATTCCGAGCGGGCATCCGACAGCTCACGGAACTGCGCTGTCAGGACTGCGCTGGCATTGGCCGGTACGTCGACGACTGGGTCAGGCTCGGACGAGCCTTCCCATGGGCGCTGCCAGAGCAACAGGGCAGCGCCAAGCAGAACCAGAACTAGAGCAGCGGTGACATTCGGCGACAGACGTCGCTGGTCAGCCAACCCGACCAAACTTGCTGTAGCCGCTCAGTCCGTGAATCTCGACGCTGCGCCCCGGTCGAGGAGCGTGGATCACACGGCCCTTGCCGAGGTACATGCCGACGTGCGACATGCTGCCGTAGAAGACGAGGTCACCCGGCTGAAGCTGGCTGGCCGAGATGTGGCGCGTGGCGTTGTACTGCGGGCCGACAACGCGGGGCAGCGAGATGCCGGCAGCAGCCCACGCCTTCATGACGAGGCCGGAGCAGTCCCAGCTGCCGGGGCCGGTGCCACCCCAGGCGTACGGTTCGCCGAGCTGGGCGAGCGCGAAGTTGATCGCGGTCTGGGCGCGGCCCGAAGCAACCGGCTCGAAGTCGATCTCGGTCGTACCGGAGTCCAGCTTCGCCTGGTCCGCGGGGCTGAGCTGGGCGATCTGCGCCTTGACCGCGTCGTACTGCTTGCGGATCTCCTGACGTGTCTTGGCTGAGCGCTTCTTGGCAACGGCGAGCTCGTCCTGGCGGTCCTTGAGCTGGGCACGACGGTTCTTCAGCGCCTTGCTCGTCTCACCGAACTGCTCGAGAGCGTCAGCGCGAGTGCTGTTGAGTGCTTGTACGGCGCCGAGGCCGGCGAGGAACTGCTCGGGGTCGCCGCTGCCGAAGAGATTGACGGTGGGACCGAGCGGCGCGTCCATCTGCTGCTGAACGATCGCGGTGCTCAGCTGTTCCTTCTGCTGGTTGTAGCCGACCAGCGCTTCGGAGATGTCGTCGCTGATGTCAGCGATCTCCTTGCGAGTCTGCTTGGTGCGTACGCCGATCTGGTTGACCTGCTCGTTCATCGCCTCGATCTCGTGCAGGCGTGTTTCGATGCTCTCAACGGTCGGTGCAGGGTCAGCCTGGGCTGACGGGAACGCGAACATCGCGCCGACAACTGCAAGTGATGACACCGCTACCAGAGCGCGGCTCCGTGCTCGATTACGTGGCTGTCGCACGCAAGAACTCCTACCTTCGACGCCTACCAGGTGAGCTGACGGGTTCGGGCCAAGGTATGCCCTACGGTTCGCACGACTAGTTTTACCTAGAAGCGCTGATCCGATTCACCCCACAAACATGGGTCCCCGGTTCGTCTCAGATCGACCCTCAATGATTCAGGCCACGGCTGTGACGATTAGGCGGTGCGCCCGACGCCGACCTGGAGGCCGCCGTTCACCGGACGCACAGTGGCCCACTCTAGGTGGAGCGTGGGGTCAGATCAACCCGAAACGCGTGGCTCAGACGGCTTCTACCTCGGGCCCCGTCACGGGAGTGACTAATGCAACAGAGTCGGGAGTGACTGATGACACAGGACCAGGAGTCACCAGTCGCAGTGGGGGCACGCAGCCCGCATCGGCAAGCACCTCGAGTGCGGCCATCTCCTGGGGATCGATCTCGATGCCAGCCGGCGGTGCGCCAAGAAGGACTGTGACGATGCAGTCGCCACATGCGCCGGGGCTGCGTACGAGGCACCGATCGCAGTCGACGACGACGGAGTCGGTAGTTGGGTGATCATGCATGTCGGCACCTCCTGATGCTGCTGTTCGACCCGCCGAGCTGGCGAGTACAGATATGACGTTAGGGATGGGCTCGGACAAAAACGCCGAGGATTGCAGATTGCGCGGGTCTGTCGGTAGGCGCGCTTAGCGTTTGCCGCGTGCAGGAAGTCCAGGGAACCTTCGACGAGCTCGGTCGCCCCCTGTCCTCCACAACCTTCTGTGTCGTCGACCTCGAGACGACGGGAGGATCAGCCGCCGGCGGTTCCAAGATCACCGAGTTCGGCGCAGTCAAAGTGTGTGGCGGCGAGGTGCTCGGCGAGTTCCAGTCGCTGGTCAACCCCGACGAGCTCATACCCGCATTCATCACGGTGCTGACCGGCATCACCAACCAGATGGTGATCTCGGCACCACGCATCGCGGAGGTGCTCCCCAGCTTCCTCGAGTTCGCCAGAGGCAGCGTCCTCGTGGCGCACAACGCACCGTTCGATGTCGGGTTCCTCAAGCACAACGCTCGTGAGCTGGGCATCCCCTGGCCCGGCTTCGACGTGCTCGACACCGCGGTTCTCGCCCGCCGTGCACTCACCCGCGACGAAGTCCCCAACTGCAAGTTGTCGACGCTGGCGATGAAGTTCCACGCGACGACGACTCCCAACCACCGCGCACTCTCGGACGCCCGCGCGACGGTCGACGTGCTGCACGGACTGTTCGAGCGGCTCGGCAATCTCGGCGTGACGACGCTCGAAGAAGTCTCGACCTACACGTCCAAGGTCACTCCCGAGCAGCGCAAGAAGCGCCACCTCGCCGACCACCTGCCCGTCGCTCCCGGCGTATATGTCTTCCGCGACTCCAAGGACGAGCCCCTCTACATCGGCACCTCGCGCAACCTCCGCGCTCGGACCCGCTCTTACTTCACCAAGGCCGAGACGCGCACTCGCATGGGACAGATGGTCATGCTCGCCCAGCGCATCGAAGGCATCGTCTGCGCCACCCCGCTCGAGGCCCAGGTGCGTGAGCTACGCCTGATCGGCAAGCACCGCCCACCGTTCAACCGCCGCTCCAAGTTCCCCGACAAGCTCACCTGGCTCAAGCTGACCCGCGAGCCGTGGCCTCGGCTGTCGATCGTGCGCGTGGTCCTCGACGACGAGGCCGACTACATCGGACCGTTCCGTGGTCGACAATCCGCCGAGGGTGCTCTGACAGCGCTTCACGACTCGTTCAAGATCCGGCAGTGCACCCCACGGCTCGCACTCAATTCACGCAGCTCCCCCTGCGCGCTGAAGGAGATGGGCCACTGCCTGTCGCCGTGCGACGGGTCGGTCGACATCGAGATCTATGACGCCGAGGTCAACCGCGTTCGCCGCGCCATGGTGGGCGATCCCGAGGAGCTCGTCACCGCCGTGCACGCGCACATGCTCTACCTCGCGCGCAACGAGCGGTTCGAGGAGGCAGCCACGTGGCGCGATCGCCTCACCTCGTTCCTGCGAGCTTCCGTACGCACGCAGCGGCTCCGAGAGGTGACCGGTGAGCCGGAGCTCGTCGCGGCCGCCCCGCACGACGAAGGCTGGGAGGTGCATGTCATCCGCTACGGCCGCCTCGCCGGTGCCGGCATCCTGCCGCGCGGCACCCACCCGTCGGGATGGGTTGATGCGCTGCTCGCAACTGCCGAGACGGTCCCAGCTGGCTTCGGTCCGGTCCCGGCGGCGACAGTCGAAGAGACCGAATGCCTATTGAGATGGCTCGACTCCCCCGGCATCCGCATCGTGCGCGGCACCTGGCACACGTCACTGCAGAGCGGCGCGCGACATCTCGTCCCGTTCGAGCTTGCCGACTCCCGCTGGCAAGAGCTCCAGCGCCCGAGCTAGTCGAGCCCTAAAGGCCGATCGAGAACGTCGATTCGAGATCGTGCTGGCTGAAGGTCTGGAATGCGATCTGTGTCTGCGTCGACAGCACACCGTCGACCTTGTTGAGCTGATCCGCGACGACCTTGGCCACGGCGTCAACCTCGCGTACGCGGACCATGGCGACGAGGTCGATCTCGCCCGTC